>CAZBFA010000039.1:0-2202 GCA_964491045.1 Candidatus Woesearchaeota archaeon | reverse complement strand
TTTATGAATCTTAATGGTCAGGTTTAAAAAAAGATAAATAAAAAGAAAAAGAATAGGTTTTAGCCTATTACTTTACTGTTATGTCAGACATTGTTGTGCCTGATACTACAGCTTCGGTTGTTTCTAGCTTGTAATCTTTGTGGTTAGCTACAACCTTGGCAGCTCTTCTTGTGTCGTCTGCATTTGTACCAGCAACCAACATTGCCACCTTGTCGCCGTTATTGGCTAACTTGATCAAAGCTTCTCCTTCTTTCAAGGACCAGCCATCACAGGTTACGCCGAAGTTTAGGCTCTCTACCAATGGATTTGCGCAAGGTCCGCCAACAAGCACTAAATTGTACTTTGTTGCGTCAGTTACTTGGTCATCTGTCAATGTCATTGGTGTTATTTCTGCAGGCGTACATGTTTCTCCAGCTCCGCTGCTTGTTGTAGTTCCTCTGCCCTTTAAGACAACATTTGCTCTTACAATATCAGCAGGTATGTCCAATACAACAGAGTCGCTCGAACCATGGGATTTCTGGTCTCTTAATATGACACCATATCTTCCCCTGTGGTCTTCGTCTTTGGTTCCTACAGCTACAGGCCCGGTTGCCAACTGTTCCCATACCACTTCACCAGCTTCTTCTGATGAGGCAGTTGCGCCTAATCTGGTTATACCGCCAGCTGCGCCAAATCTCCACATCATTGTGAAGTTGTCATTTCTTCCTGGCTGGTCAGTGGCCTCAAATGGCTTCACTGTTAGATTCATGTCTGCACCACTTTCTAAGCTATCACCGCCAATATTGACCACCATATCAGTGTCCTTGGTGCTTCCATAATTAATATGGAAAGCCTCTGACGAATTGGTTATCAAGCTTAGGTTTCCTGCAAGCCTGACTTTGTTGTTTGTGTCTGAATAGAACACAAGCAATCCAGTTTGCGCTGCAATATCTGTGTCGATATTAGCCCATAGCCAGATTTTGTCAGTCTTGATGTCTGATGTTGATGTGCCGTTGTTGTCAAAGTTAGCTACATCAATTACAAGGCCTTCTGTCACAGGTGTATGTATGAATAATGTGCTTACACCAGTTAAGTTGTCCTGCACGCCAGCTTGATCAAGGTCTGTTGAAGTGTCTATTTCAAATGTATAGGTTGCATATTGGTCATCTGGAACGCTTAAGCTGTCATAGCATACGCTCAAATAGTTATTTGGCAGGTCTATGCAATCTCCCACTCCAGGAGGATTGTCACTTGCATCATCATAGACAAAGTCATTCTCAATGCCTATGAATGGCCCTGAAAATTCAGAGTTTGTTGCAGTTGTTGTTGATGACTTGCTGTTCAAATTGGCAATGTTCCATACCCAATTTGGATCATCCTTGTCTTCTCCAACATATGCGTCTCCATCCTTGAAAGTATCTGATGCGTCCTTGCCAATTATCAATGTGGCTGATCTTTGTGCCTTGGCATCTTCATAGAAGGTTTCATCATTTACAATCTCAATGCCATTGACAGTTTCTGTGCTGCCTGATGAGATTGTTTCGCTTACACCATCTACATTGATGACTACAGCACCTGCGCTTCCAACATTCTCAAGCGTTACTTTCTTCCCATTTACTTCAACGCTGTCGCCAACATCCATGAAGTATTCACTGCCTACATATGCAGTAAATTTTGTTCCATCATCATTTGGCACATTGGTTACTTTCAGCGTTTTGCCCAAGAATTTTATGTTCAATGGGTCTGAAGTTGTCGAGGCATTTACCATTATAGTGTCATCAAACACATAATAGTACTTCAATGAATCTCTTACTGCTTCCAGGAAAACACCTGTTTCATAGTCATCTTCAGAGCTTGTCAATGATGTTGCTGCAGTTACAAATGCTTCTGTCCCAGTGCTTGGTGCTTGGCCAGAAACAAATACTTCTTTTACATCATAGTCTGTGCTTTGGAATGTTATTGTTGTGTCCAGCAAGGAATCCAGTTTTGTATGGGATATTTCCTTGTCTAGTGTTGTGGAATTGTCGTCTGCAATTGGGAAGCCCAATGGTATATCTGCAGATATCCCGCCAGCTACTGATACTGTTCCGCTTTTGACACAGGTCTTGCTTTCAAACTGCATGTTTGATACAATGTCTGCAACACCGAGCGTGTCACTTGCTGCCGCGTTTGCTCCTACAACAAATGCATTAGAACTGTCATATTTGCCACCCATGACAAATG
>CAZBFA010000038.1:3151-6640 GCA_964491045.1 Candidatus Woesearchaeota archaeon | reverse complement strand
TCCCTCTACATGGCCGCTTACCTTGGGCATGTCAAACCTCTCGCCAGTGGAGTCCGACTTCTTTGGCATCTTTTCCAATGCTCTTTTTAATAATGATTCATAGTCCATGCAGTTTAATCAGAAAGCACAGTTTTAAAACCTTTCTTTTTTATTCCGCAAAAGACTGCAGATACTCTTTTTCTGCCCTAAGCACCTGTATGACATCATTTGAAACTATTCCTTCCAAGATTTTAGGTATTTTTGAATTTTGCCTTAATATTTTGCCAAGGGCATCTTTGTTTTCAGCCAAGCTGAATGGACAGTGAAATTCATGGTATGGATCGCTGCTTGAAAGGCTCGAGCCGCTGACATGCATCTCTTTCAAGCGATTGCCAAAAGCATCCAGCATGGCATTTGCAGTGTTCATTGTAGAATCTTGTTCATAAGCATGCTGCAGGTCCAGCACAAAGCCAAAGTCATAATTTCTTATAAGGTCATAAAAATGTTCCGGTCTTGTGTAAAAATCTTTTCTCTTGTCCATGTTCTCTATTAGAAAAGGCAAGTTGGTTTTTTCCAAGGTAGAAAAACTTTGCACAACATTCGGATGCATGACTATTCCATTAACCGGGATGATGTCACAAAATTCAGCAAATTTCTCCAGTATCTTTCTTGTTTGTTCATCATTGCTATATCTTACATTTTGTGATGGTGCATGGATTGATATCCAGGAAAAGCATTTTAGTTTTCTTGAAAGTTCATTTGGGTTTGCCTGCAATATATTGCTTGACATGTAGCTCAGCTCAATGGCATTAACGCCAATAGAAGAAAAATTGTCTATCCTATGCACCAATGGCATTTCTGTAAAGTGCAGTATGCCTGTTGAAAATCCAAACTCAGCCATAGTTTCAATCCTTATAAAAAATAAAAAGAGAATAAAGCCTTACAACAATGACTTTATCCTTTCAATGTATTCAGCAACTTTATTGCCATTTTCTGTCAGGTTTATTACTTTGATCCTTCCCTGCTTTTCAAAATCAACCAGCTTGGCTTTTTCCATTTCCTGCAATATCTTCACAGCATGGCTGTATGTGCAGTCAACTTCTTTAGCCAACACACTTCCATATCTAAATCTTGTGCTCTTCCTCAAAGCCATTAATATCATCGCTGGCTTTCTCCTGAAAAACACCTCAAATATATCTTTCTTCTTAGACATTTACTCCCCCCATCACCCCTATCTATTATCTTGCATTACTTCATATTTAAACGTTTGGTTTATATCCTATATATTGCAGCATATAGCAAACAAAAACCTATAAAAAGCTTTTCTTTTGCCTTTATTTCATTACTGCATTAGAATAAAATGCTTTAGAAAGGATTATAAGAAAGCATTTCCACATCTAAAAAATGCTTGACATCAAATTCATCCGCGAAAATCCTGAAATTGTAAAAGGCAACATCAAAAGAAAGCTTCAGAACGAAAAGCTGCCTTTGATTGACAAGCTCCTTGACATGGATGAAAAGTGGCGCAAGATCAAGGCAGACGCCGACCTTCTCAGAGCAGAAAGAAACAAAATATCAGAGCAGATAAACAATGCCAAAAAAGAGAAAAAAGATGCCCTTGCCAGCGGTCTCATAAAAAGGGCAAAGGCACTGCCAGAGGAATTAAAAAAAATAGAAGCTGAAGAAAATCTTCTTGCAGCAGAGATTAAAGCCATCTTGAATAAAATACCCAACATAATGTCCAAAGAAACGCCAATGGGCAAGGATGCATCAGAAAACAGGGAAATAAAAAAACGTGGAAAAATTACAAAATTCACTTTTCCTGTAAAAACACATGTGCAACTTGCAGAAGGCCTTGGCATAGCTGACTTTGAGGCATCTGCAAGGGTTTCTGGAAATGGTTTTTACTATCTGAAGAATGACCTTGCAATTCTAAACCAGTCATTGATAAAGTTTGCAATAGATTTTATGCTTAAGCAGGGCTATGAATACATAGAGCCGCCATTGATGCTGAATGAAAAATCAATTTACGCTTCAATGGACAAGGCTGCGATAGAGCAGTCTGTATACAGCATAAAAGATGCTGACTTAAACTTGATTGGAACTGCAGAGCAGGCCCTGCTTGCAATGCATTCTCACCAGGCAATCCCTGAATCATTGCTTCCAAAGAAGTACTTTGCATATTCAATGTGCTTCAGGAAAGAAGTCGGAGCTCATGGCATAAATGAAAAAGGCCTGTGGAGGACTCATCAATTCAACAAGGTAGAGCAGTTTATATTTTGCAGGCCAGAAGACTCAAGAAAGTATTATGATGAATTGGCAAAGAATTCAGAGGGCATATTGAAAGCTTTAGAATTGCCTTACCGCATGATTGAGCTTTGCTCAGGCGACTTGGCAGACTGGAAATACAGAAGCGCTGATTTTGAAGTTTACAGGCCGACAACAAAGGAATACGGCGAAGTCATGTCTTTGAGCAACTGCACTGATTACCAGGCAAGAAAACTGGACATAAAATGCATAGATGACAAGGGCAGCAAGAGAGTGCTTCATACATTAAATAATACTGCATTGGCCACCTCAAGGATAATGGTGGCATTGATTGAAAATAATCAGCAAAAAGACGGTTCGATAAAGATGCCAAAATCCCTTTGGAAGTACACAGGATTTAAAGCGATAAAAGCAAAAAAATAAGCTCATTCTGGCTTTTTAGCAAAATGAGTGGATTAATCCCCATAAAAAGGCTTAAAAAAGCTCTATTGCAAAGGTAAATCAATATGGAAGGCTATGAACTAATAATCTGCGAGAAGCCTAATGCATCTGAAAAAGTGGCAAAGGCGCTTGCTGATGGAAAGGTAAGCAAGAAATCTGAAAAAAAGATCAGCTATTATGAAATATCCCACAATGGCAAAGAGATTATAGTTGCAGCTGCAGTCGGTCATTTGTTCACATTGGCAGAAAAAGATAAGAAAGCATGGTCATACCCGATATTCAATTATGAGTGGCGCGCCAGTTACGAAGTGAACAAAGCATCAAAATTCACAAAGCCATATGCAGACACGATAAAAAAGCTCGCAAAAAATGCAAGCGAATTCACAGTTGCAACAGACTTTGATTCTGAAGGCAGTGTAATAGGATTCAATATAGTTAGATTCCTATGCAACAAAAAAGACGCTCGGCGTATGAAATTCAGTACATTGACAGAAGATGAGCTTGTTGAAAGTTACGAGCATGCTTCTCCCCACCTGGATTTTCCCCAGATAGAATCCGGCGTAACAAGGCATTCATTGGACTGGATATGGGGCCTGAATTTGAGCAGAGCCCTTACATTGAGCATAAAGCATGCAACCAGCACATTCAAGCTGCTAAGCACTGGCCGTGTCCAGGGCCCGACATTAAAATTGCTTTATGAAAGGGAAAAAGAAATAGGAAAATTCAAGCCAACTCCTTATTGGGAGATAGAGCTGCAGGGAAAAACAAAAAATGATGAAAAAATAAGCGCTTGGCACAAAC
>CAZBFA010000038.1:0-3103 GCA_964491045.1 Candidatus Woesearchaeota archaeon | reverse complement strand
GGCAAGTTTTTAGAAAAGGAAAAAGCAGCCAGCATATTAAAAAATTGCAAGAATCAAAAAGCAATCATTGCCGATGTAAAATCAAAAGAATTCACACAAAAGCCTCCATTTCCATTTGACCTAACTTCACTCCAGATAGAGGCATATGGCGTGCTTGGGCTAAGCCCACAAAGAACATTGGATATTGCGCAGGAGCTTTACACAAACAGCCTGATAAGCTACCCAAGGACAAGCAGCCAAAAATTGCCTGAAAGCATTGGATATAAAAAAATACTGCAAAAATTAAGCAGGCAATTCCCGGAAGAATGCAGCAACCTGCTGGCAAAGCAAAAGCTTCTTCCAAACAACGGCCCTAAAGATGATGCCGCTCACCCAGGTCTATTTCCAACAGGCGAATCACCAAAAGGCATTGATGAAAGAGCATACTTGCTTTACGAATTAATAACCAGAAGGTTCTTTGCAACATTTGGCGATAGTGCAATAAGAGAGACCATGACTGTTGTCATAGATGTGAACAATGAGCCATTCATAACAACAGGCACGACAACAAAGGAAAGGGGTTGGCATGCATTGTATGGCAGGTTCTTAAGGCTGAAGGAAGAAGAGCTGCCAAGATTAAATGTAAAAGATGAAATCAATGAAACCAGCATCAAGCTGCATGACAAGGAAACAAAACCGCCTGCAAGGTACAATGAGGCAAGCATAATAAAAGCCATGGAATCTGTGAACATCGGAACAAAATGCATTACAGAGGATACTCTTGTTGCATTCAATGATGGAATTAGCAGCATAAACTCTAATTTTGTAAATGATTTTGCAATAGATCAAATAGACAATTGTGATATCTTATTAAATCAGAATAGGAAAGTATTCGGTTTTTATGCTGAAAGAGTTATAAAGAATAATTATTTGCTTTCATCCCGTAGAATGATAAAATCAGATGAAACAGTGCATAAATTAATGTTTACCGATGGAAGCAACATTAAAGTTACTTCTAGCCACCCATTATTAATTCACACGGATAATGGGCAAAAATATAGATTATGCGCAGACATAAAACCTGGCGAAAAAATAGTCAGCGCAGGAAAATTATGCAAAGAATACCCATTAATTGTAAGCACATGGGAATTATTTATTGACAGCCCAGAAATAAATTATTTTTATGGCACCTTCAATCTAAAATCATATCGGCTGGACAAAGGTGCTACACAGCGCCAATTAGCAAATGAACTTGGCACATCACAAGACTGTATATATAGGTGGGAAAAATGCGGCTATATGCCAATAATACAATTAGAGAAAATTGGTTACAAGCCCGATGATATAAAATCAAGAAACAATGTAAAAATTCCAAATCCTTTCCCATTGCAATGGTCAAGCCAGCTAGCATCATTGTTAGGAAATCTTTTAGGTGATGGCTCATTAGACAAATTAAAATTAGCAAAAGAAAATTGTTATGATTTTAGGTATACAAACACAGATTTAGTTCGCAAGTTTATAGAAAGAGTTTATGAAATCTTTAGAATACATCTGACATTTAAAACAAGTAAATTAAAAACAGAGGTGCGGAAAACAACATACTATGTAAAAGTTCCTTCTTTAGTTGGCAGAATGCTTGCCACCATGTTTAATCAACTAAAAACAAAAGATGCACCTATCATACCCGTCGAATGCTATCCTGAATTTTTAGGTGCGCTATTTGATGATGAAGGCCATTGCAATGAAAAAGAGGCCAAATTATTCATATCAAATACGAATATAAAATTGCTGCAGACATGCCAAATGATGTTAAAATCACTAAAGATTGAAAGCTGCCTGCATGCAAAAGCATACAAATTAGATATATATGGCAAATATAATCTTCTCAGATTTTTAAGCAAGATACCAATAAGTTCAATTACAAAAAAACAAAAACTTATACGCTCATTATCAACACACTACAATTATGGTTCTGCGCCGCAAATAAGTTTAGAAAAAAAGCTTGTCTGTCTGCTTGCAAATGATGAGTTAACGATGAAAGAGCTATGTTCGCAGCTTATTCAGTCAACAACAACAATAACAACTGCGATTAAAGATGTAAATAAAAACGGTTTATTTATTGATAAAAAAATAATCCCTATATCCAAGCAACCACGCAAATTAATAAAATATTACCTAAAAAACAAGTCAATTTTATCCTTATACAGCCAAATAGATGAAGAAATAATAAATGAGGAATTCATAACAAAAACTGTTTATGATAATCAGATTGTAAAGTATGATGGCTATGTTTATGATATAACTAATAGGGATGATATTCCTAATTTTATTCTTGAGAATGGCGTTGTAGTACATAATTCAACGCGAAGCACAGTCCTTCAGAATCTTTATGACAGGAATTATATTGCAGACAAATTAATCAGAGTAACTGATCTTGGCACAAGAACCATAGAAACTCTTGAAAAATACTGCCCAGAAGTTCTAGATGCTGCATTGACAAGAAAATTTGAAGAGGAAATGGAATCAATACAGGAAGGAAAGAAAAAAGGCGACGAAGTTATAGAAGAAGCAAAAGAATTATTGACTGGTGCATTGGACAACTTCAAGAAGAACGAAAAGGAAATAGGCAAAGAACTAGGCGAAGCAGTGCAAGAAACCAGAGACAAGGAATCATTCATTGGAAAATGCCCTGTTTGCAAGGAAGGGGATTTGCAGATGCGCCGCGGAAAATATGGCATGTTTGCAGCATGCAACAGGTATGAAAAAGGATGCAGCACTACCTTTGCGCTGCCAAAAAATGCATTGGTAAAGGGCGCTGATAAAAACTGCGAAATCTGCAATTATCCAAAGATTCTGGCCATAAAAGCAAGAAGAAAGCCGCAAGAATTATGCATAAATTCAAATTGCCCAAGCAAAAAGCAAGAAGAAGAAAAAATGAAAGAGCTCGCCAAGGACAAGAAATGCCCGCATTGCGGCTCGCAACTAGTTGTCAAAAGCAGCGTTTACGGCTCATTTCTGGCGTGCCCCGGCTATCCAAAATGCAAGCATATAGAAAAAATAACCAGTTCAAAGTAAACTACCAGCCGCTAAAGCGGCTGGCGTTAGCGGTTGATTACATGCTATA
>CAZBFA010000037.1:0-6853 GCA_964491045.1 Candidatus Woesearchaeota archaeon | reverse complement strand
GACAGATTTCTTCCAGGTTTTTTGGATGCCTGCAGATGTTTATGTACACCTGGCTGATGGGAAATAAAAGCTGCTTGTTATGCATTATCCCCCTAAAGTCATACAATAGATCTGAGCATCTGTCTGTTTCTGCCATTTCTGCATGCAAAAAATGCTTTTGATTGCTTGAAAGCCATTGTTTTTTTATTTCTTTTGGCCTTTTTGTGCTTGCATGCGGGATTATGACTAGTATCTTTTTTTTCATATGCCTCAAGGAAAGGCATAATTTAAAACCCTTTCTGTGGAGAAATGCATTATTTAATTGATCTTTCTATCTTGACCAGCTCATCTATTTTTGCTTTTCTTTCCTTGCCGTAAATGCCAAGCTTAATGTAAGGAATTTCCCATGCAACAGCAAGATGGGCTATTATTGCATCATTTGTTTCGCCGGACCTGTGGGACATTACCGGAGTAATGTTGTTTTCAAACGCAAAATTAACAACTTCTTTTGTTTTTACCAATGAGCCTATCTGATTTGGCTTTATTATGACTGCATTTATCTTGCCAACTGCTTTTTTTATTCTTTCCAGATTTGTGCACACTAGATCATCACCGCAGACCAATTCTGCCTTTATCTCCTTGAAGCCATTGAAATCATCTTCATGAATCGGGTCTTCAATGTATTTTATGCTGTAATCTGCAACAAGCTTGTTTATGAATGCAATCTGAGCTTTTTTTGTGAGCGCTTTTTTCTTTTCAGAATAAGAATAGTTGCTGTATTTGTATTTTCTATTCTTAAAAAATGAGCTTGCTGCAATGTCTATTCCAAGGTCTATTTTAAAACCAATCTCCTTTTCAGTCTTGCTGATTATCTTTTTTAAAAAATCCAGAACTCTGACATTGCTGAAATTCAACCCATAAGCCCCCTCCATTGTCTTTCCTGCAGTTGGATATTCCCTGCCAACCTGCTTGTGGATATAGCTGTTTGCAAATGCATTGTCTGCAAATTTTTCTGCATGAGGCATAAGCAGGAATTCTTGGAAATCGGGAGCCTTTCCATTGAAATGTTTTCCTCCTTCAATGACATTGCCCAGGGGTATTGGCATTTTGCCGTAATGAGGATTTAAGAATTTGCAAACATTGCCATTGGACATCGCTTTTAATGCTGCATACTGCAAAGCCAGAACAGAATTTCCTTTTAAGGCATTAAAATGCTCTTCAACGATTTTAAGGTCTTCAAACTTTTCAAAGTTCAATCCTATCAACGATTTTGACTTGTTTATGTGCTTGACGCAAAAATCAACACCTTGCTTTGGAAACGGCTCTATTTCGTGCTTCCCTGTTGATGTTCCCAAAGGAGAAGAAGCAGCGTAATTCTTGTTTATAGTTATCTCAATTGTATCCATGCCGCTAGAAGCCTTTATCTTTCTGGCAAGAACCTCTTTTATGATCATGCTATAAAAAATACATTTTATGTTTAAATAACTTGTGTAAAAGATTTGTTCATTCAAAATTTTTCAGAATACGCATAATTCTTTCAAAGTTGGTAAATAGCAATTAAAAAAATAAAAGAGACGACCTTATACCTTCTTTGGCAATGGCCTTCTTATGGTTATAGGGATGACACCGCTGTCAAATTCAAGCATTGCAATTCGAACAGGATTATATTTCATCTTTGCAAAGTCTTCCTGCTTCAATTTCAGCAATAAAGGGGCACCCATGGCTATCTGCAATGCTCTTGCTCCAATAATTCTCGCTCTTTCATACTTGGTAAATTTCATCTTCATCATTTTGATTCTCCTAAAGATTTTTCAAGCATTTTATTGAGTTTGTCATCCATATCTTTTTCAATCTTTGCGTCCTCTATTAATTTCAAATATTCAATAAATTCTTTTTGAGGTATGCCTTCAAACAAAGCATCAAGAGCAGGCTTCTCAACCGCAAATGAGTTAAATTTTATTTCAGTCCCCGGCCATGTCTGATAAGCAGGCGATGTTATGGTCATTTTATCAAGGATTAAATCATTTCCAATATCTTCATATTCAATCTGGCCCCCAGTTGGGCATTTTAGATATATAACTTGGCCAGATGCATCACACGAATACTTTGTTATTTTGCATTCAGAATGGTTAAATGCATCAGATATATCAATAGACAGGTCTATATTCTCGCCTTTCTTTGCTATTTCATCTAATTCTCCTGGCCTGCCAGTAGATTTCGTTACAGATATTGAAGCGCTGCAACTTCCTAATACTAATGCCGAAGCAGATAGCCCGGCTACAATTGTTTTTTTCATTTTGATTCCTCCATGTTTCCTATTCACCCCAACAATCACCATATTATCTTGATTGGTGGTTCATTGAACCGCAATAATGGGATTATTTTGTTCAATCTTTGTTTTATTATTGAAAGCTCTTGTTCATCGCACATTTTCTTTGCTTCATCTAATTCTTGTTCTGCTATGGCTCTCATATACCCACAGCACAGTGTTTTCAACTCATTTTGTTTTTTTAACGGCAGTTCCAATACGTGAATAAAGCCACTACTGATATAGTCTTTGACATATACATATTCCAAAAGGCCAGTTACCCGTTCATTCGGATAGTAGAAGAAACTACATACTATTACACTTTCATCTTGGAGGGTTAAAACTAGGTCAGCCACGCCACCGGCTACTTTGCCCTTGTGATATAATTTTACGCGCTCCTTATCTATAATTCCGTTATAGAGCAATTCGCCTTTTTCACTTTCGCCTTCACCACGTAAATCTTGTGCGCTATGAAAGTCTTTACAGCACCCGTTAATTGCCAAAGAGCCTGCTAATAATGCAATCGCTGCAAGGTTCTTGCTCATTTTCTTTTTAAATGCTTCAAAAGCTCCTCCCTTTTGGCAAATGCAATTTCGACCATCTGCTTTATTTCATCAATTGACAATGATATTTCTCCGCCCTTTTGCATGGCGCATATTATGTCCTTGTCAGCAGTTGCAACTGTTAAGCGGGCATCCATCGCCTTTTCCTCTTCTGTTGTCGGATCGATAACCAGATTTTTGCCTATTTTCAGCACAGTGCATGAAATGGGCATTCTTTCAAGCTCCAATGGCTTTTCAGTCCTCTCATCATAGTCTATAGTGTCATTTTCTTCATTGTATCTTGGATATCTTGCATCCTGCAATGCTGCCAGCGCTGCCAAATTCGCCGCATCAAACAAGTTTCCGGCGTCATTGATTGTATACAGATCAATGAAGATTATCCAGCATTTTTCGCCTTCTTTTATGCATAATTTCTTGAAATTAATGGCTTTGCTCTCCCTTATTGCCCTATCAACAATTCTTGCCATTTCGATGGCGCTAACATCTGGCGGGCCTGATTCAAATTCAGGAGATGATAAAGGAAGCAATTCTGCATTGACAATTATTGTCCCCTGGTCAGGATTATCCGGATAAGGCTTGTCAACCCCGAACTTGACGCCGGCAACAACCACTGTGTCGCCTATTGAAACTCTTGCCGAGCCTTCTGCTGATTTTGCAGAAACCCCATATTCAATGTTTATTGGCTTCCTGTATTCATCAAGATTCCTTCCATCTGTTCTTTTTCCCTTGTCAAGCAAGGATTCAATGTATAATTTTAATTCAAATACCATTTTGTATAAACTTCTCCTTTAATGCTTTTTTCTGCACTTCATGTATATTATTGCATGCCGTCTTTGCCATATCCAATACTTCAAACAAGCCATCTTTTTTCATTAAGCCATCAAGCTGCAGCAATGTTATCTTGTTGTCCTTGTGAGTCATGGCTATAGGAACATCAACAGCGCCATCTTCATGGTCTTCCTCTTCTTTAGACAAATCAACAACTGCCTTACCGCCAACATTTCCGACAGCAACTGCAGAAATCATGTCCTTTACAATCAAACCAGCATCAGCAAGAGCCATTACAGCAGCAGTTATGCCTGCGCATCTTGTTCCTGAGTCTGTCTGCAGCAATTCAATGAAAACATCAATTACTGTATTCGGAAATTCAGACAGGTCCAAAACAGCGGCTAATGCCTTTTCAGTAACCAATGAAATTTCCCTAGACCTTCTGCTTGGCCCGGGCCTTATCCTTTCTCCAGAGCCAGAAAATGCCATCATGTTGTAATTGCATCGCAAGATTCCCTTTTCAGGATTCCTCATAAATGTAGGGTGCAATGCCCTTGGGCCATAAACAGCGGCTAATGCAACTGTCTTTCCAATCTTGAACATGGCGCTGCCATCTGCTCTCTTGATAATGCCTACTTTTGCCTCCATGGGCCTTAGTTCATCAAATTTCCTGTTGTCAAACCTTTTTGTGTATGCCATTTTTGTCACTGTTTTATATTCTCCTTTAAAAATTCGCTTATTTTTTCTGTCAATCCGCTTGTATGGGCTTCCTGCTCAATCTTCAATATTGCGGCTGTTGCTATTGCCTCTTTGCCAGGATCATCTCCTGAAATCCAGACCAATCCATTCTGCCCAACAATAATCCTGCAGCCGGTTGCATTCTTTATCAATGATATCATGCTGCCCTGCTTTCCTATGATTCTTGGGACTTTTGAAGATGTTACTTCCATCATTTTCCCGCCCTTTAGCTTTCTCAAGCCCGGGCCTTTCATTGTTAAGTCAATCGCTTTTGACTTAGTAACGTTGATTACATTTGCAACTATTATCTCGCCAAAGTCAAAATACTTAGTTAGGTCAGCTCCCCTCTCTATGAAATCTGAGGTTGCTTCTTTCAACGACAGGCCTGCCTCATATGCATAGCTTATGTCAACCATCCAGCCATTAAATCCAATGTTTGCTATCTTGCCTATGACAGTATCGCCTACTTTTGGCACATATCTCCCGCTAAGGCTTATAACCTTGATCAGCCTGCCGGAAACATTAACCATCCCAAGCTGCGCTGAATATATCTTATCCTCTTCCCGGTAAGTGCCGTTAGCTGGCAAATAATCAATGCCCTCTGCAAGCACTTCTCCAGGAATTACAAATTGCTTTTCTTCAATCAATAAACTCATTTTTTACCTCGTGCTAATTATTTTTATCTCAACATTGCCATGGCTTATCTTGTTCAGCTCATTTTCAAGCTCTTCCTGCATGCCCGCTGGAATTTCAAGGCTTGCCAGCAATGAACCATCATTTTTCCACTGCTCATTCAAAAGCTTGCCATATGTCTTCAATGCATGAAATGATTTTGCTGCATATTCTGCAGGCATTATTATTTCCAATGTTCTTGTCTCAATCTTTATTGGCAGTATTGCTGTTATTGCTCTTGCAACATCTTTCAGCTGGTCTTCAGCAGATTTAAATTCATCAATCTTCAGTTTTGCTTCATTAATTGCCGCTTCTATCCTGGTTATCGGATGAGGCAGGTTATTTTGCGGGTTTACTGCATTTCTGTGCATCAAATTTATTATCTGCTTCTTTTTATCATCCAAAAGCCTGTTTCTATGCTCTGTTGTCAGCTGAACTTCGCCCTTCTTTATTATTTCAGCAGCAACCTTTAGATGGTCTGCTGTTCCAAAAACTGCCAGAACATCATGCTCTGATGCCTTCTCGCTAAGCCTGTGGTTCTTGAATATCTGGTCTGATGCAAGCGCATCTCCAACAGGACAAAGGCCTTTCTTGAATGCAATAGCCTTATCGCAGTCTACAAGAATCTCAAATAATTTGTCCTTTATCTTTATTCTTGCCAGTACTGACTTGTTTACATCTACCATTTTTATGCTGCTTTTGCTATCTTGTCCTTGCTTAATTTTGTGAACTTGCTTTCTTTTACGGTTATAAAAGCGCCGTCTATTCTTTCTGCATCAAATTCCTTGCCAAGTGTTTTCTTTAATGCCCTTATGGCTAATTTTAAGCCATCTTCAATTGACATGTTTTCCCTGTACTGCTTTTCCAATGTCTCTTTGAGGTCTGTTTCGCCTTCGCCAATCGCAGTTGCTTTATAGGCAAAGAAGATTCCTGTCGGGTCTGTCATGTACAATTCCGGAACACCATTTGTTATGCCAGCAAAAAGCAATGAAACTCCAAATGGCCTTGCCCCGCCAACCTGAGTGTAAAATTGCTTGTAATCGCATATATCCTTGACCAAACTGATTACATCAACAGGCTCGTCATATGTTATCCGATGCTGCTGGGCAACTATTTGGGAGCGTTCAATAAGAACCCTTCCATCACTCAATATGCCTGACGCAGTAACTCCCACGTGCTCGTCCACCTTGAATATTTTTTCAACAGATTCAGGGATGATTAATTTTTCGCTGATTCTTTTGTCGGCCACCAGCAAGATACCGTCCTTGCACACTATGCCTAATGCAGAGGTGCCTTGCTTTACTGTCTTTTTTGCATATTCTACCTGCAATAATCTTCCATCTGGGCTGAACATTGCTGATGTCCTGTCATAACCCATCATCTGATGCTGAACTGGCTGCTGTTGCATTTTAGTTATTCCCCCTTTTCCTTGCTTTGTTTAAGACGCCCGAAACATAAGTGCTTCGGACATTCACAATATTATTGTCAATCTCATTTATCAGAGCCAATGCTGTTTTTACTTCATTGACATGCATATGGCCTGTTTTTATGATGCCAAAATCATCGTTTTGCTCTACTATCATTATTCCTGCCTTGCCATAATCCAGCTCGCCAAGAAACTTAACAAGGTAGCTGTTTACGGCATTTTTTGCTGTTTTTGCATTTATCTTTTTGTCTGATAAAATCTTATATGAAATATATCTTTTCTTTTCCTTCAAACTTGGCAACAGCCTTATTTTACCTTTCATAACAGAAAAACTCCTTGTTTTCTTCTCTCTGCTGAATTAGAGCAGGTTAAATGCTTTATAAAGCTTCTTGTTTGCTA
>CAZBFA010000036.1:0-6878 GCA_964491045.1 Candidatus Woesearchaeota archaeon | reverse complement strand
ATTGATGCTTATTTGGACCTGGATTCCTTCTCTAATATTATCTTCTAATTCTAAAAAGCCTTCAGGCACCATTGTTGCATTTGTTGAGATATGAACATTCCTATTCATGCCGCGAATTGCTCTTGTTAGCTCAACTATTCTTGAATCAAGAAAAGGTTCGCCTCCGCCAATTGCCACAGTCTTTGCATAAGGATTGTCATCGACAGCCATGATAATTGCCTTGTCAGAAAGCACAGCCCTGTCTAATTCCTGATAACAAAATTGGCATGCCTCATTGCAATCTCCATTGATGTCAATCGTGAGTTTGCTCATGTTATTTCCATCCCTAGTTATTACCTATACTAATCCAATCTTTTATTCAAATTAGCAAAAATAGGCTAAAACCGTCTATATAAACCTTTCTATATTGTTGCCACTTTAAAGTTAATCAAAATGTATATTATAAAAATTCTAACACAAAAGGTTTATTAACCAGTTTGCTTTAACTTTAATCAGATGAAAAAGAGGAGAGCACAGCAAAAAAAGGGTGCAATAGAGCTTTCGATAACAACAATCATAGTCATAGTTCTTGGCATTACATTGCTTTCTTTGGGCCTTGTTTTCATACGGGGATTGTTTGGCAAAATCAGCGGTTTGACAGAGCAGGCTTTTGGCGCAGCGCAAAGTGAAATCGAGCGTGAAATGGCTCCAGACCAAAAATTCTATGTTGGCGGCATTACAATTGATGTAAAATCAGGAAAATCAACAACAGTCAATGCGGGCGTCCAGAATTTTGGTGACATTGAAGAGCAAATGAATAAATTCTCATTAGATATAGAGCCAGGTCCGCAAGGGGGCAGCGCATCTTGGTTTATTCTGCCTGGTGAAATAATGGTCCCTATCGGCGACAAGGGGGCCCTGCCATTTGAAGTGCAATTGCCAAAGGGCATAGAAATTGGAAAAACATTCTCATTCACAGTGATTGCATTAAAAGATGGTCAATTCTATGACAATAAGATCATCATCGTAAAGGTCAAATAAGCTTTATATAGCCAGCTTTTTATTTCTATTTCATGAAATCATTATCAGCATTAGACATCTGCTTTGTAAAGCAGGAATTGGACAGCTTGCTGAACGCAAAGCTTGACAAGATATACCAGCCAGATGAAGATACATTAATATTGCAGCTTCACAAGGATGGAAAAAAGCTTGTAAAGATTGCATTGCCTGGCTTTATCTTTATATCAAAAACAAAGTCCATCGGCGAACAGCTGAAGTTTGCCACATTCCTGAGAAAGCACCTGACAAACTACAGGCTGGCAAAGATAGAGCAAAAAAACTTTGAGCGAATACTTGAATTTGAATTTTCATTGAATGACAGGAAAATATTGATTGTAGAATTATTCAGCAAGGGCAATGTCATACTTTGTGATGAATCATACAAGATACTTTCTGCATTGAAATTCCAGGCATGGAAAGACAGGACCATAAGGCCAAGTGAGCAGTACAAATACCCGCCAGCAGCGGCAGATCCATTTAAACTAAGACTTGATAGCCTGGCAAAGTTAATCAAAGATTCGGGCAGGGATTCAATAGTGAAGATTCTTGCAATCGAGCTTTCTTTTGGCGGGATATATGCAGAAGAAATTTGCATGAAATCAAGCATAGACAAAAGCAAAAAAATTCTCAATGATTCTGAAATAAAAGCCCTGCATAAGGCAATCCAGCAGCTGAAAAAAGAAAAAATGCATGCAAACATCACAGACATCGGAGTTTTTCCGTTTGCATTGGCCACTTTAAAAGAAAAAAGTGCTTTCAGCACATTCAGCGAGGCAATTGAAGAATATCTCGAAAATATCCCAAAAGAAACCGGCATTGGCAAAGAGCAGGAGAGATTAACAAGGTTATTGGAAGTTCAAAAAAAACAGCTGAGCGAGATCGAAAAAACGGCAGAAGAGGAAACAGAAAAAGCCAATTTAATCTACAGCAATTATCAGAGGATAAATGATATATTGCAGCTAAAAGACCTTGAAAAGATAAACCAAAATGCAGCAGTAAAAAGCATTGACAAGAAAGAAAAGGCATTTACAATTGAGGTAGAAAACAAAGATATAACGCTGAACATAAACAAGTCAATAGACCAGAATGCTGCTGTCTATTATGAAAAAGCAAAGCACCAGAAGAACAAAAGGCCTGGCGCTGAATCGGCCATAAAGAAAACCATTGAAAAAATTAAAAAAGCAGAAGTCCAAGAAGTGAAAAAAGAAAGGGCAGTAGAACGAAAGCGCGATTGGTATGAAAAGTTCCGATGGTTCATCTCATCAGAAGGTTTTTTAGTCATTGCGGGCAGGGACGCAACAACAAATGACATTATAATCAAGAAACACATGGAAAAAAATGACCTTGTTTTCCATACAGAGCTAAAAGGAAGCCCATTTGTTGTCATCAAGGCAGAAAATAAAGAAATAGGGAAAACGACAATTGATGAAGCAGCCATATTCTGCGCAGCAAACTCAAAGCAGTGGGAAGCCAAGCTTGCAATGTCTGATGTGTACTGCATAAAGCCAGACCAGGTCAAAAAAGAGTTTGGCCTGCCAAAGGGCACGTTCATGATATATGGGAAAAGAACTTATCTCAAGCCCATACTAAGGCTGGCCATAGGCATTATAAATGACGGCAAAGTGATGTGCGCCCCAATTGACTCTGTTAAGGCAAACTGCAAGAATATTGTCATAATCAGCCAGGGCGATGTTAAAAAAAGCGATATAGCGAAGAAGATTAAAAAGAGATTTGAAGAAGAATTGAAAATAAAAATCAACCTTGATGAGATAATGCAGGTTCTTCCGCCAGGAGACTGCGCCCTCTGATGAATCTGATTATTTTGTGCCAGCATTTAAAATGTTGAATATGTTTTTATAAAATGTTTTTGCGTGCGCTATGCTTTCTTTTGCAGGCTCTTTGTTTGCTTGCGGCATTGTCCTGTAGGTGAATTCTCCGCGTTTCTTTTTTTCTTCTTTAAAAATGCCAAGCAGATATTCCGCCCGGACTATGGCCTCTTGATAAATTTTAAGAAGTTCAACATTAAGTTCCCCGCTTTCAACAAATTTTTTGAACTCTGCGAATGCTTTTTTATGCTCTTCCGGAGCCATTATGTCAATCCCTTTATTTGCCAAATATGCTTTTGCCCCATAGAAGATGCTGTAATAGCTATGCGCGATTACTGCGCTAAAATATGTTTCTGGCTCTTTGACTTTGAACATCTTCCTTTGTATTGCTGGCTCGTCACTTATCGCAAATATTATTTCTGCAAGTTTTATCTCATTTTCTGCCCTATGGATATACAATTTTAAATCCATTGTTTATCCCCTCCCGAAGTATTGCATAAAATACCCCCGAATTTTGAATTGCAAGATGCTTATATGCTATTTGTTTCCCCAGATTCTCATGTTTGTCTTTTAACATCTGAAGCATTTCATCTTTTGTGATGATGTGTGGGTCTATCTGCAAAATCGATTTTAGTTCAGCAGATTTCATTGATAATTCACAATCCCTTTTGTCTCCCGCAGAATTTACAAAGATGGCGATGTCCAGGTCAGATTTTTCTTTTTGCTTCCATTCTGCATAAGACCCAAAGATTACAATTGATGCGAATTCAATTGTTGACAGCTCTTCTCTGATTATTTTTAAGCTGCCTTTAACAAGATTAGAGAGCTTTCCCGTTATGATAATGTCAAAATATGAAAAAACAATGCTATTATCTAGATTTAAGGCATACAAGATGATATTCCCAACGTTTCTTTTTTTAACAAGATCTTCTGCCAGGAATGCTGTTATCGCTTTTTGGATTATTGAATTAGATTTTTCTTTTGAGTAATCCTTTATCTCTCTGTAGGTCAATTCTTTATATGGCTTTCTCAAAAATGCTTCAAATATCTTAATCTGCTTGGGTGTCAACATTTTAATACCTTTTTTCCGGTATAAACATACCTTAATTAAGGTTATATATAAACCTTTTGATTTAAGATTAAAGAAAACGATGCAGGCTCTTCCGCCAGGAGACTGCGCATTAAGCAAGTAAATTTCAGGATGTTGCAAGCCGCATTATTTCTTGTCTATAAATTTTAAGAACTTTCCGAGTGGTAATGTATTTATTATGTGCTTTTCCTCTGCCCACCCCCTTCTTGCCTGGGCTATGCCAAGCTCCATGAATTTAAGGTGGCTGATTGAATGTGAATCAGTATCTATCATGAATCTTGCACCATTTTCAACACCCTGCCTTATATGGCTGTCTTTTAAGTCAAGCCTTGAAGGATAGGAATTTATTTCCAGAGCAACATAATTCTTCTTTGCCTCCTTGCTTACCATGTCTAAATCAAACTCATATGGGTTTCTTTGGTTGATTATCCTTCCTGTGGGATGGCCAAGTATATTCACGTGCTCATTGTTTAGCGCATCCAAAATTCTCTTCGTGTTCTGGTCTTTTGTCTCCTTGAACCTTGAATGTATTGAAGCAACCACAACATCGAGATCATTTAACGTTTTATTTGAATAATCCAATGAGCCATCTTTTAATATGTCTACCTCAGAGCCTTTTAGTATATAGATTTGATTCTCGTATTTCTTTTTTAGCATGTCGAGCTCAGCCAAATATTTTTTAAGCCTTTTTTCATCCAGTCCATTTGCAATGTACTCGCTCTTGCTGTGATCTGTTATTGCTATGTATTCATACCCCATTTTTATCGCCGCCTTTATCATTTCCTCGGCAGTGTTCATGCCATCGCTCCATACTGTATGCATGTGCAAGTCTCCTTTTACAGCATTGTACTTCAGCAAATCAGGAGCTTTTTTCAATTCAATCTCGCCAATATTTTCCCTCATCTCCGGTTCTATAAAAGGCATGCCAAGCTTGCTGTAAATTTCCTTCTCTGTTCTCCCGCAGATGTACCTGTTTTTCCTGTCAAACAATCCATATTCTGAAAGCTTCATCCCTTTTTTTATTGCAATCTGCCTCATCCTTATGTTATGTTCTTTGCTCCCAGTGAGGTATGCCAATGCCCCGCCATAACTCTTTTCTTCAACAATCCTCAAATCGCAGTTTATGCCATCTTTCAAGACAACAGATGACTTTGTTGTTCCCTTTGCAATAACCATCTTTACATCATCGAGTTTTGCAAAATAATCCATCACTATTTTAGGTTTTTTTGAAATAGCCAGAATATCAATGTCCTTAACAGTTTCCTTTCTTCTTCTTATCGAGCCAGCAATGTCTACTCGAGAAACCTCCTTTAATCTTTTCAATCTTCCAGCAATTGAATCTGCAATAGGCATTACAGTCCCAAGCAATGTCCTTTCATTCCTCTTTTTTGCCAGTTCAATCCCCATTAGTATGTCCTCTTCTGATTTTTCCCCAAACCCCTCAAGCTTTCTGATTTTTCCAAATCTTGCCGCCCTTTCCAGCTCGCCCAAAGAAGTTATCTTTAACCCCCGGTATAATTTTGAAACTTTTTTTGGCCCCAACCCAGGTATTTGTATCATGGCAATAACAGAGCCAGGCACAGATTTTCTTAATTCTTCAAGGTCTTTTATTTTTCCGGTGTCAAGCCACTCAGCAATCTTCTTTCCAATGCCAGAGCCAATGCCTGGCAGTTCTAATATCCCAAAAAATCCTTTTTTCCGGTATATGCTTTCTATGTCTTCCGGCAATGTTTCAATAACCCTTGCGGCCTTCCTGTATGCTATCGGTTTCCATTCAACATTCTTAATCTCAAGAATATCAGCTATCTCATTCAGCAGCTCAGCCAGCTCATGATTTTTCATCAATGGTAAGAAATATTCTTTTTGTTTAAATTAGTTTCTATTGCATTTTTATTTTCACAGCAGCTTTTTCAAAATTATTTTTTTGTTTTGCTGATTTTTTCCAAAAATTTATCCAAAAAATAAAAAATAAAAACATTTATAAGCAAGATAAACAACTAAAATAGTATTAATTAGGATTGATTTTAATGGAAGAAGAAGAACCAAATCTTACTGATAGATTAAATATGGATGACGAAGGAGGGGCATTGAACAATGATGCCACTCAAAAAACTTCTAAGGAAAATGAGGATTCATCTAGTTACCAGAACAAGCCAGAAGAGGAAGAATATCCCATAAATTCTGATGTGCTGGAAGAAATTGTTGATGAAAAATACCTGCCTGAAAATGATGCAGAATTAAAAAGCATTGAGCAGTCTGCATATGAAGTTGATCTGGAAGAAAATAATATGGAAGAAGAATATGCAATGATAAAATCATATCTGACAAAACAGTATGAAACTCATGAAAACGGCCTTGACAACAAAGATTATTGCCCATGGCCGTGGCTTTTTTCATTTGACCTGGACATGGAAGGCGATTGTTATGAACAGGAAATGGATGCATTGTTTCCGGGGCCATTGTCAGAATCAAAAACTTCTTTGACCCCGCTTTTCACAGCTATCTATAATCAACCCAAGATGCTTCCACCGAGTCAACCCTCTCAGCAGGGTCAATTTCAGTATCATTAAGATTGTTTAATTTTCTAATCTTCCCTTCCAGAATTCCCTGCCATGCGATGTTGACAGCATTATCACCAGCATATTTCAATGGAACAGCATAAAATTTTGCATTTCTCTCCTTGCACATTATATTTAGCATTTTACTTAACCTTTTGTTTGCTGCAACACCCCCAATTATCACGCATTCTTTCTTTTGAGTATGCGCCAATGCCCTTTCAACAACTTCTGTGAGCATTGCAAAGCAAGTTTCCTGCATTGAGTAGCATAAATCTTCTCTTGACACGCCTTTCTTGAACTTGTTTGCTGCAGCTGTCACAATTCCAGAAAAAGCAAGGTCCATTCCCTTTATCGTATAGGGCAGTT
>CAZBFA010000035.1:0-6973 GCA_964491045.1 Candidatus Woesearchaeota archaeon | reverse complement strand
TCCTGCTTGTCGGTTATTGCCTTGCTTTCAAGCAATGCATTCAGGAATCTTGAACTTTCCAGGTCATAATTGCTTGACAAGCCATCAAAATCCTTGCTTAATCTTGCCTGATCCAGCTTGTTGTATGTAAAAGTCAGGCCAAACAGGATAACTGCTATAATAACGGCTGCGAATATGTAAATTTGCCCTTTTTTATTCATCTTGGCCTCTTTTTTATCTTCACTTCATCAAATGTTTTTTTATGCTGTTGAATACTTTATTTATGCTTCTATTTCCATTTATCTTTATTACTTTTTTTCCATAATATCTTACAACGGGCAATGTTTCTCTTTTATAGACAGCCATTCTTTTCTTTATCGCCTCTGGCCTGTCATCGCTTCTCCTGTAGAGTTTTCTTCCGCAGTTGTCGCACGTCAAGTCATGCTTTGGCTTTTTTGAAATCAAGTTATAAGTCATCCCGCAATAGCATTCATACCTGCTGCCAGCCTTCTTATTATTATTTTTTGAGGTATAGTCATGAAAAAAACCTTGTTTATATTTAACATTTTATCCAGCTTTTTCGCTTCATAAAGGTCTCTTGGAAAGCCGTCAAAAAGTATGCCCTGTTTTGCTTTTCTTATGTGCTTTTTTGCAATCTGCATGACTAATTTGCTGTCAACAAGCCTTCCTTGGTTCATTGCTTGTTTTATTTTTCTGGCTATTTTTGTTTTCTTTCTTGCTTCCATTCTTAATATTTCGCCCATCAATATTCTTTTCATTTTGAAATGCTTCTCAAGAAGTTCTGACTGCACCCCTTTTCCAGAGCCGGGTGGGCCAAGCAACACTATATTCAGCTGTTTGTCTTCTGCCATGTTTTTATCTTTGTCATGTTTTCTTTATTAGCTTTTCGGCAAAAAACACAAAAATCTTGCAGGCATTGCCAGGAATGAACACAGATAATTGTCTGCCGAAGGTTTTATATTCAAGAAGGGCTTTAGAAAATAAGAGATGGCATTTGGCTTTCCATTTAATATTGAAAACATAGATTTTCTCAGGATCTCGGTGGGCATTTTTATTACTTTGATTACCTTTGGTGTGCTGCAAAAAGCAAAAATTCTTGGCAAAAGCAGGATAATAAACCTTGTTGTTGCATTGATTATAGCACTCCTGCTCGCAAGGAATGAAAAATTGGTTCAATTAGTGCTGAATTTTTCCTCAAACATTTCTGTGCTGCTGATACTTGGGCTGGTGTTTGTCATGATAATGGCATTGACAAATGCATCTAGCCTGACATTAGCAATGCTTGGCCTGTTTGTTGTTCTTGTTTTGATAGGATTGAATGTTTATCCATTTGTGCTGATACGCGCTTATCTTCCAGACATCTGGATCAAGGTTTTGATTGCCTTGTTTGTTGTGATAATGGTCATACTTTGGGCAACAAGAAAAAAATAAAAAGGTTTATTAATCGCCCATTTCTGTTAGTGCCTTATGCGGGAGTGCCAGAGCCCGGAAAATGGGCAGGAAAGCTGAAATGGCTTTGCCAAACTCAGATTTGCTATACTTAAGTTCCGGTTTTGGATGAAAACGGTGATGAGATATCCTGTAGCTTAGTGCTTACGCAGGTTCAAATCCTGTCTCCCGCAAATATTTTCATACTGATGAAAAAACGCATCGAAAGTTATATAAAAGTTCTAATGCTATAATAATACAAAATGAAAGAAGAGCTTATAAGGTGGCTAAATCAAGCAAGAGAGGAATTTGATACTGCTAAAATAAACTTTAAAGCAAAGAAATATTTTTCAGCAGCTTTCTGGAGCCAACAAGCCGCAGAAAAAGCCCTTAAGGCATTGCTTATCAAAAATACACAGAGTTTTCCAAAAATCCATGATTTGGTTCAACTTGCCAGGCTAAACAAAGCACCTTTAGAAATCGTTGAATTGTGCGCTAAGTTAAATCCTGCTTATACAGCTTCTCGTTATCCAGATACACCGAAAGAATATACAAAGGAAGAATGCGAAAAAATACTCTTATATTGCCAAGAGGTATTAAAATGGACAAAAAAAAAATCTCGATTAATACGGGAATTAAAATATTTTAAAAAGAAAAATAATATTGATGATATTTATTTATTTGGTTCTAGGGCATCTGGAAAAGTTAACAAATGGAGCGATGTAGATTTAATTATAGTGTCTAAAAAATTTAAAGACAAGGGGCTTTTGGACAGGGCACCGGCTCTTTATATAAAATGGAATTTAAAATATCCTGTTGACATGTTATGCTACACACCAGAGGAGTTTAAGAAGTTTAATAAACAAGTAAGCATAGTTTCTGAAGCTGTTAAGAATGGCATTAGGATATAGAAAGCATATTAATCTTTATTGTCGGTTCGAAATCCTGTCTCCCGCAAATATTTTTATAAGATTATTTCAGCTTCTCTCTTTTTTGGAATTTTGTCAGCCTAAATCCAAGATATTCTGCTTTTCTATTCATATTCATAAGAATTGAAAAGATCCCCCTCGATATTCCTGTAAACGGCCTCGGCGCGCCAACTCGAAGATAGTCAAACAGTGTAATCTTCTTTTTTCTTGCAACAACACGGGCTTCTTTTATTCTTGGCACAAAAATCAGAGCCACGATTGCCCTTGCAATTCCGGAAATCAAAAATATCAGGACAAAAACATTTGCAAAGCCAACATTCACATATTCTGCAAACAAGCCGCCAAGCATCGCCCCTAAGAAAGCGCCAACACCGCCAATTGCATTGAAATAAGCAACATGCATCCCCCTGTTCTTTGGTTTAACAGCATCATAAATAAAATTTGATGAAGCAAGGTTGAATGCAGCCCACCCAATGCCTGATGCAAGCTGCGCTGTGAAAATCAGCACAATTGGGTCTTTTGAAAACACCCAAAGCAATGAAGCAAATGGTATCAGGCAGCTGCCAATCTTCAATACCTGCTTGTTTCCATATTTGTCGCAGAGCTTTCCAAAAAAAGGCATGCTTATCGCAAGGAACACAGACTGTGAAATCAGAACAAGAATCATCCAAAGATAACTGTAATCCAGTTCATTCAGCATGTAAACTGCAAAGAATGGCGCTGCAAAATTCACGACAAGGCTAATCAGGCCACTATAAATAACAAAATGCCCAAAATTGTTTTTTGGCGATTCTTTGATGAATTTAACGAGCCCAAAGCCCGTTTCCTTGCTAGCATTATATTTTGGGAAATAATGCCTTGAGAAATAAAATGCAGAGATATATCTTCCAATAGATGCAATAAGGAACAATATAATAAAACCAAGAAGCATAAGCTCAATGTTTTTCATATAATCAAGAAATACTGCGGCTGCCAAAGACACTGATATTGCAACAATGTTTACAATCTTGTTTCTTCTTGAGAAATACCTCCCTCTTTCATCTTCTTTTACAATGTCTCCCATCAAAGAGAACCACGCAGGGACCATGAAATTTCCAGCAATTGAATACAAAGAATACAAGATTATCAAGATGCCTGCCGCATAGCCATTAAGCACATTTTTCCAGACCAAAACGCCGAGGCTTAAGATAAGAACCCACATCGTTGCCTGTGTTAGAACAGATGAAATGATAACGCCCCTTCTTTTGAAATTGTAAACGAGCTTCTCTCCGAATATCTGCGACATTGAACCGAGCAGGTTCACAAAGCTTGCCAGGAATCCGATTTGCACATTATTTGCATTCAGGGCAATGGCATAAGGTATTACGTAGGATTCACCAGCGCCAGACATTACTGCAGCTGCATCGCCCTCCTTGATCGAAAGCTCCTGCGTTTTTTTCTTGAGCTTTTTTTCCCCTGCCATGGATTGATTATGCATAATAGAACTATGTCTTCTCCGATTTAAATAGATTTTTAGTTCACAATAAATTTTGCATAAAAGCTTTTAAAGAGAAACTTTCAAAAAAATGATATTGCCCTTGTGGCTCAGTGGTAGAGTGCGTCCTTGGTAAGGACGAGGTCGGGAGTTCAATTCTCCCCAAGGGCTTATCTATCCAATGCATAAAATGATGAAGGGCTTCATTGCAGAAAACTGGAAGTTCAGGCTGTTCAACCATCCGCCAGAAGATGCTTTCAGCATAGACGAAAAAGAGAACATTGCGGCAGTGGCAGATGGAGTCACAAGAGACCCGATGCCCTGCCTGCCAGATGTAAATTCTTTTTTTGGCAAGCTGAAGTTTATGATGCATTACCCCAAGCAAAGCCCTGCAAAAGCAGCTGCTGATTTGTTCTGCAAAAGCTTTCCAATTTTGCTCAAAGATTTTTTTATCAGGGACGAGCAGGCGATAAAATCAACATTTGAAGAAATAAACAACCAGATTAAACAATGGAACCTGAAAAACATGCCCAATCCAGATTATGTTGTCAATGATTATGCCGGCTGTGTTTCCTCTGCAATGATCTATAAAAAATATTTTCTCACTTATGGATTTATCTGCGATTGCGGCCTTGCTGTTCTTGATGAAAAAGGAAATTTATTGCTCAGGACATTCAATGACGGACCGGACGTTCATAGAAAACATATCTTGGATAGCAATAAGCTGAAAAACATGAAATATAACATGCCAGAAGCAAGGAAAATAATAAGGTCGGAATTCAGGAACAATCCAAAGGAGAGATATTCATTTGGTGTTTTGACTGGCGAGGGAAATGCAATGCATTATGTAAGAACTGGCTCTGTCGACATTAAACCAACAGACATTTTATTGGTTTATTCCGATGGCCTTGAGCAGATAATATACAACAAAGACAATGACATTAACGGCGTGTTTGCAGATATGTTGTTGAATAAAAGCAATGAAAAGCTGGAAAGATTCTGCCAGAGAAATGTAAAATCAGAAGGCACGCTGGTCTATTCATTGCCAGCAGCATATAGGCAAAAATAGCCTCTGGCAGGATTTGAACCTGCGATCTGCTGATTTTTCTGTGCATACGAATCAGCTGCATTGCCGCTATGCTACAGAGGCGATTAAACAAAAGATTTACTTCAGCTTCTCTTTCAGCTCTTCAACCGAATGTCTTTTCTGGCAATCAGAGCAGACAATCTTTTTGTTTATGTACGTTCCATTTATCTTTTCCAAAAATGTCTCTTCAAGTTTATTCTTGCATATCTCGCATTTTGCCATGGCATAAAGCCAGAAAGCCATGTTTTTAAAGATTACCAAAAGCTTATTAAAACAAGAAAGGGGCCAAAAAAGCATGACAAGAATAGCAATAGTGGAAAGGAGCAAGTGCCACCCAACAAAGTGCGGGGGCTATTGGTGCATGTCTGCCTGCCCGGTAAATAGGAATGGGGAAAACTGCATCTACAAGGATGAAAAAACAACAAAGGTGGTCATAGATGAAAAGCTCTGCATAGGCTGCGGCATCTGCGTCAAATGCCCATTTGATGCAATAAAGATAATCAATCTTCCAGAAAAGCTTAAAGAAGAGCCAATCATCAGGTATGGTGTAAACAGCTTTGAGCTTTTTGGGCTGCCGGCACCAAAGGAAAAAACAGTTATCGGCATAATAGGAAGGAACGGGATTGGAAAAAGCACTGCAATAAGCATTCTAAGCAATAGCTTAAATCCAAATTTTGGGGATTACTCAAAAAAATTAACCCATGATTCAATAATAAGCAAATTTTCAGGCAGCGTTCTTGGTGGCTATTTAAAAAGATTATACAATAATGACATAGTCATTTCATACAAGCCGCAAAGAATCGACCTGATGCCGGATTATTACAGTGGTTCAATCATGGAGTTGTTAAAAAAGATAGACCAAAAGAACATCGCAGTGAACCTTCTTAAGTCTCTTGACTTGTATGACATAAAAGACAGGAATATCAGGACATTGTCTGGCGGGGAGCTTCAAAGGCTTGCCATAATCTCGGCAATCGTGAAGAAAGCAGACTTTTATTATTTTGACGAGCCAGCTTCTTTCCTGGACATTACTCAAAGAATCAAGGTGGCCAAATTAATCAGGGAGCTCGGCAGGGAATCAAGCGTCATAGTTGTTGATCATGACCTGGCCACTCTCGATTACATCTCGGATGAGATACAAATATTTTACGGCGAGCAGTCAGCCTACGGTGTTGTATCGCAAAATAAATCAGTAAGGCGGGGCATTAATGAATACCTTGACGGCTTTCTTCCGGAAGACAATGTGCGATTTAGAAATTATCCGATAAGATTCAGCAAACCCTCTGGATTTGGCTCAAAAAAAGAAACCTTGGTTGAAATTCCAGAGCTTGAAAAAGCCTATGATGGTTTTAGTTTAAAAGTAAACCAGGCAGGCATTAAAAAATCAGAGGTTCTTGCCATAATGGGGTCTAACGGCCTTGGAAAAAGCACATTCTTGAAAATGCTTGCCGGATTGGAAAAGCCAACAAAAGGAGAGATGAAAGAATTAAAGATTTCATACAAGCCGCAAACATTGCCGATTCCAAATAGCATAGTAAAAGATCACTTGAAAAGCATTGCCGGGAAGGATTTTGAAACCGGCTGGTACAAGCAGAATATAATTGAAAAATTGAACATAAAAAATATCTTGAATAATGAAATCAGGACATTGTCTGGCGGGGAGCTTCAAAAAGTGAACATAGCTGCATGCTTAAGCAGGAATGTTGAAGTTTATGCCTTGGATGAGCCAAGCGCATTCATTGACATTGAAGACAGGTTGAATATAGCAGACGTCATAAAGGATTTCTGCTTTAAAAAAGAATGCTGCGCGATTGTTGTTGACCATGATGTTCAGTTCATTGATTATCTTGCTGATTCAATTCTGGTTTTTGAAGGGGTTCCTGGAAAAGAAGGCCATGTGTTCGGGCCTGTAGAAAAAAGGGATGGAATGAACCGCGTCTTGAAAAATTTGGATATAACATACCGCCAGGACAGGGAAACCGGCAGACCAAGAATAAACAAGCCAGACAGCCAGCTGGATGTCATGCAAAAAAAGAAAAACGAATATTATTATAC
>CAZBFA010000034.1:0-6984 GCA_964491045.1 Candidatus Woesearchaeota archaeon | reverse complement strand
ATCCAATAGGAAAAGACAAAATTCCTGAAGCATATCTGCAAAAATACCATGTTAAAAATCTCTTTCGTGTCGAGCTTCTCGCTTTTTGGCGAATGTTATACACTTTAACAGATGGCGAAAGTGAAATAGAAATCATTGCCTTTGTTCTTGATATTATTGACCATAAAGATTATGATAAAAAATTCGGCTACAAGAGGAAGTAACAAGATTTTCTGCAGTAAGACAGCTGTTGATGGCTTTACAAAACAACAAAAAGAAAGGTTTTAAAACTGTGCTTTCTGATTAAACTGCATGGACTATGAATCATTGCTGAAAAGGGCGCTGGAAAAGATGCCAAAGAAGTCGGACTCCACTGGCGAGAGGTTTGACATGCCAAAAGTAAGCGGCCATGTAGAGGGAAACAAGACGATAATAAATAATTTCAAGGAAATCTGTGACACATTAAGGAGAGACCAGAAGCTTTTGATTAAATACCTGCAAAGAGAGCTTGCGACGCCCGCTGTTCTTGACGGGCCAAGATTGATTTTCGGTAGAAAGCTCGGCTCTGGATCAATAAACCAGAAGATAGAGCAATTTACAATAGACTTTGTATTATGCAAGGAATGCAAGAAGCCAGACACTCAATTAATAAAGCAGGGTGAGATAACAGTAATGAAGTGCACTGCTTGTGGAGCAAAAAGCCCAATAAGGAGCAAGTTGTAATGTATTATCTGAAGATGCATGAAAGGGGAACTTCTGTAGTGACAGCATTATGCGATGAAAATCTGATTGGAAGCAAGTTTGAAGAAGGTGAGATGCAGCTTGACATATCTGAAAGATTTTACTGTGGAAAACTTGTTAATGAGGAAGATGCTGTAAAGGCAATGATGGCATCTGACATCTTGAACATAAGCGGCAAGAAAATCGTGAAGCTTGCCTTGAAAAACAAGATATTAAAGAAAGCAGACATAAAGCATATTGACAAGGTGCCGCATGCAGAAGTCTTTTAACAGCCAGTATTATGAAGCGATAATACAGGTAAGGCCTGCAGATGAAACTATTCTATATTATGCTGTTAATCTTATAGAGAAAAGAAAAAATGTCCACATATCAAAGATAATGACAAACAAATTTGGCTATGATGTCTATGTTTCTGACAGGAAATATGCGCTGGCTATTGGAAAGAAATTAAAGGCGAGATTCAATGGCATATTAAAGACGAGCAGGATATTATACGGCTATGAAAGGCAGAGCAGCAAGAATAAATACAGGGTTGTTGTGTGCTTCAGGCTGAATGAGAGCCCAGAATAGCCAGTCTTCAATAAGCTTATAAATAGCTTTCTTATAAATAATTTCAATGGAGAAACGGCATAGAAACAATGAAGAGGAAGAAGAGGTTTTTAGGGTCAGGACTCCAAGAGGAAGGGAAGTTCTTGGATTATTAAAGCAAAGATTGGGCGGCTCCAGGATGAATGTTGCATGCTTCGACGGCAAGACAAGAATATGCAGGATCCCTGGAAGGCTTAAAAGAAAGCTCTGGGTTAGGGAAGGAGACTATGTTCTGGTTGAGCCATGGGAGCTGGGCGGCGACGCAAAAGGGGATATCGTATACAAGTACAGGCCCAACCAGGCTGACTGGCTCAAGAACAATGGTTACATAAAAAATCTGATTGAAGAAGAATTTTGAAATGCCATCTGACCAAGTAAGAATACCTCATGAGAGAATTTCTGTGTTGATAGGAAAGAAAGGCGAAAATAAAAAGTCATTAGAAAAAAAGACAAACACAAGATTGAAGGTAGACTCAAAAGAAGGCCTTATCACAATTGAAGGCGATGCAATTGATGTTTACAACACAAAACCAATCATAAAGGCAATTGGCAGGGGGTTTAGCATCAAAACTGCCGAAGAGCTTCTTGATGAAGAGAATGCTCTTGAAATTGTTTCACTGAAAGACTTTGCAAGAAGCGCCAATGACCTTGCAAGAATAAAGGCAAGAATAATAGGGACTAAAGGAACGTGCAAGGAATATATAGAAAGCCTGACAAAAACAGCAATAGTGATTTATGGAAATACTGTTGGCCTAATCGGAAGCGCAGGCAATTGTTCTATAGCAAAGCAGGCTGTTGAAAAGATACTGAAGGGCGCTAGGCACGGGAATGTGTATGCCTGGCTTGAAAAGAAGATGAAAGAAGAAAGAACTATTCTAGGATAATGTTTCTCTTATTGCTCGGTATGCTATGGATATCATAAACAAAATAAACACTGCTGCCAGCTGGGTGAAATAAAATTGATAAATCTGGGTCAGCACAAGGCCAATTCCCAGGCCTATTATCAATAGAGAGACAAGATTGTGGCTCTTGCCAAAATGCCTTTCCATTATCGAGAAGTGCGAAAACTGGTAAATCAACAGGCCTGCAAAAGTAGATGTTGCTGTAACTATCTGCAGGAAAGGGTCGCTCGTTACCATATTGACAATCAATGGAATTGAAAATATCAATAGATAAACGCCAAAATACTCGGAAATTATATTGCCAATTCCCTCATGCCATCTGAATTTTTTGATGTTGTTATTTAGTATTTCGCCAGTGGCATTTGCAAATATTAATGTTGAATAAAGAAAGCCAAATGTGCTGATTATCAAAAAAGCGATAGGTATCTTAATTGCAGAAGCATATGATTCGAAGTTTGTTAGCAACAATCCATTGAAGAAAACAACCACTGCAGTCATGAACCCAGTAAATGCCACATTATTCTGAGCCTGCGTCAAATAGATGCTTATGTCCTCTTTTTTTGCTGCCTTGTTATTCATGCTTAACAAAAAGTGTTTTATCCTATGTAGCCAAGCTGCTGTTTTTCACTGCCTTTTTGCATCTCTCCAAGCTCTTTATTCTTCATGATTATTGTTTTCAGCTTTGACTCAAACTCCTGGGCTGTCTTCAGCAGCGGCTTGAAGTCAACGTTTAAACTCAGGTATCTGTCAAGAACTTCAATTATTTTTGCTGCTGCCATGCTGTCTGCTATGTTCACATGGCTCTCAACAAAGATGCATGACAATGGCAAACTTTGCTTTAGAAGCAATGCTCCGCTGACACCCATGACAATGCCCTCTTTCAATGGCTCTAATTTCAGGTTTGACAGCTTGCTTTTTTTCCCTTCTTCTGTTGAATAGAAGTATACATTAGTTTTTTCAGCAGACACTGCGGCAATGCCCTCTATACTGATAATCTCCTTGCATTTCAGCTCTTTGCACAGCTCGTCCAGAATATCGCTGATTTCCCATTCAAATCCATTAACTCCTGTCAATGCATGCAGTATTACAAGGTTATATTTTTTGTCATAAAATATGCTTAATGGGGGTATTATCTTTCCATCATGAACAGCCGTTATTGGAACCTGGCCTTCTGCAGAGATGTAACCAATCTGCTTTGTGTTCAGGTGCTTGATTAAAAATTGTGTTGCTATTGTGCCAACCAATCCAAAACCTGGAAAGCCTTCTATTATTATCGGAGATTTTGGCTTTTCTTTCAGCACCAGTTTCATATTTATTCTATTTTTCCTTTTGTTTATAAACTTTTGTGTGTGGCAGAGTGTTTTGCTTTCAGGATGCAGAGGTCTTGCATCCGCTCATTTCAGACAATGTTTTTAAATCCTGAATGCCGGAAACAACAGTTCCATTTATCTCCCATGTTGGCGTGATCTTTACGCTCTTGCTGTCGCACAATTCCTTGTGATTTGCGCATGTTATGTACTTGAGATACTTCCTGGATTTGCCGAAGAAGCTTAATTGCTGATTGGTGTAGGTGCAGAAATCATTGCCATATATAACCACATTTTTATCAGCCAGGCACTTGGCAAAATAATCATAGCCTCCTGGCTTTAAGGAGTTTATGTAAACTGTGGCAGAAATCAGCCCTACAATCAATATCAGGGCTGCAATCATGAAATATTTTTTAAAATTCACCTTTCCCTTAGCATCTTCAATTATGGGATGAGCCATGCTTTTATGCTGCCATAAGCTGTCTTTGGCATCAAATTTCTTTTTGCAGACATCACATTCATGTTCCATTGTATTTTACCTGTCTGGAATCAACGCCCACATCCGCTGCCAACGAATTGCCCTGCATTGCTTACTGCCTGCCCTGTTGTGCCAGAGTCTCCTGCAATTGCAAGCACAAAAAAGAATGCCGCAATAACCAACACAGCCACTATAATTATTGTTGTCTTGCTAATTTCCATTTTGTCCTCCTGTTTTTCCTTAATCAATGGTTTCCTGTTAAATTTCATCTCACCATTTGTTTATAAATATTTGTACATCAGCCCAAGTAATTTCTATCTCTTTTTTAATGGCAATGCATGGCCGCCAAATTCATTTCTTAATACAGCTACAATCTTGCCTTCAAATGACTGCCTGTTTCTGGAAGATTGCCTCATTTGTAGGGATTCTTTCAATAAAGGCATGTTGGCCAGCCTTTCCAGGTTTTCCATCTCTTCCTCTGTTTCTCCTTTTGGAACTTTTCCAGAAATTGAATCAAAGTATCTTTTATGCATTCCTGAAAGCAGCCAGATCATTAGCCTTCCCTGAATTATGCTGCCATGGCAATAAATATCTACAACTTTTTTGACGTTGATATTAAATTCCTGGCCGAGGCTGTTGATGACCCCCATGCCTTCTGCGATTGCGCCCATCATGGAATATTCTATTGCATTGTGAATCATTTTGGCAAAATGGCCTGCTCCAGCCTTTCCAAGGTAGGCATATCCTTTCTTTGAACTTAAAGCTTGAAAGATGTGCTTTGCTTTTTCAAAGGATTTTTTGTCACCGCCAACCATCAGGCATGCTCCGTGCCTTGCGCCCTCAATGCCACCAGAAGTTCCACAATCTAAAAAATTAATCCCAATTTTTTTTAACTTGCCATATCTTGCTTGTGAATCTTTAAAATAAGAATTTCCGCCATCTATGATTGTATCGCCCTTGTTTAATAATGGGGCTAGTTCATCCAATGACCCCCCAACAGATTTGCTTGGAACCATCAACCAAATTGCCCGGGGTTTGCTTAGGTTTTTCGTTAGCCCTTCAAGGGAAGAAGCCCACAACATGCCCTCTTTTGCCATGTTTTTTACAATTGCTGCATCTTTATCATAGCCAACAACATGATACTTCTTTGCAAGCAAATTACTTACCATGTTGCTGCCCATTTTTCCAAGGCCAATAAATCCTATTTCATAATTCATTTTTCTGCCCCCAAAAGCAATTTTGATTTAATAAATATTGCAATGGCATTTTCATCATTTGAAATATCTGCATAAATTGCATTTTTGGGCTCTTCCAAAATGTTAAACTGGCTGGCTAATAAACCAATGTTCATAAAATGATTTTTTCGCATTTGCAGGCGCGTTTGTATCAAGTCAAAATCACCTTTAAGGTATATCAGCGTTATTTCTTTCTTATTTTTCATCAATATATCCCGATATGAGCTTTTCAATGCTGAGCAGGTTATTATTGCATTTTCATTTTTTTTGAGGCAGTCTTCAATCAATTTTCTTATTGAAATCAGCCAAGGCAGCCTGTCATTGTCATCCAATGGAATGCCTTGCTCCATCTTGTCAATATTGTTTTTGGAATGAAATTCATCCCCTTCATAAAATGCATATTTAAGATCTTCAGCAAGCATTTTTCCCATGGTTGTTTTGCCTGCCCCTGTCACACCCATTAAGATTATGATCATTCAAATGATCAACCGGGAAAGGCATTTAAACCTATTTGTTTGGGTTTTTATCATGGCAAATGGCATGCTTGAAATAATGCTTGGAAGAAACAGGTATTTGGCAATAGATCTTACGCAGCTATTGAGGTTAAATGTTGAAGTATATCCTGGAGACCCGAAGCCAGAAAGGAAGGAGTTCAGCAACATCGGAAAAACTGGCTGGCAGCATTTTATACACTCAATAGGAGACCATAATTTTCAGCCCCATGCAGATGCTCCAAACCACCAGAATCTAGAACTTCAAAACAAAGGCATAGAATCTTTCGGATTAAAATATTTTTTTAACAAGGCAATTTTGATAGATCTGTCAAATGCTGCTGAATCGCAAGACTTTGATGGAATCAGATATTTAAGAGAAGTGAGAAGGAAACATTTGGATAAATTTGAAAAACAACTTTCAAATGTTGGGGCTGTTGCAGTAAGAACGGGGTATGATATTTGGCTGGAGCAAAACAGGCCGCACAAGCCAGAAAATCTTCCTTATTTAAGCAGAGAAGCAGCAAATTTTATTGCTTCATTTTCAGGGATAAACGTAATTGGCATAGATTCATTGACTGTTGATCTTGCCGGAATGCATGATTCCCACCAGCTGTTAAGCAGCAGGCTTATTGTGGAGTCATTAGTGCACCTTCACAAGATTCCATTAGAAGCCAGAATGGGATTTGATCTGCAGACAAGCCCTGTAAAGATAGAGGGCGCTACTGGCGGCCCTGTAACAGCCTATGCATTTGTTGAAATTAAAAAGAAATGAGCAGACTTACAGGCTAAAAACGCTTTGCTTTGGAACGCGGCGCCTTGAAATGCTGTGATTTCCAACATCCATAATGCTTGCCACACATCCCTCTTTAGCTTTTTCCACATTTATCAGCTTTACCAAGCCTATATCCTCTGTTATAGGAATGACATCTTCTTTTCTGACAATCATCCAATTCCATAAATTCTTCAGATAGTTTGCAGGCTGCATATCAAACTGTATCATACATTCATTAGAGAATAGCGCAACCGGCCCGCCTTTTTTGCTGTATTGACATTTCAAATATTTCATTTTATTCACACCAGATTGACAACACCGACTCTGCTTTTGTAAATTTCACCGTCACGAACCAATTCATCAATTATCGCGTTTGTCTCTTCCTGGCTCAATCCCGACAGCCTTGCTATTTCATTGATGCTCGCCCCATCACTGCCATTAATCTTGTTTATAATCCCTAATATTGTATTCCTGGCTTCATTTGAAAC
>CAZBFA010000033.1:0-7098 GCA_964491045.1 Candidatus Woesearchaeota archaeon | reverse complement strand
TCAAAAAATCAGGAATTTGCTTTGCAAAGAGGCACACCAATTATTTTGATGATTCACAGGATGATGGAAACAACAGGCCATTAACGCCTTATCATTCATATAAATCCGTTGACGAGCTGGCTGCAATAGATGAACAAAGGGAAAAAGACAATTTCCCAAAGAAGATAAAAATAAAGCGAGTTACATGGACTACAAGAGAGGGAAAAAAGAAGGTCGTGTTCCTGCCGTCTGTGACAGAAGATAAATTCATGCATGATGATGAAACAAGATTCCCCAGCGAAGGCAGCCCAACAAGCGGCACCGGCTCTGGAGAAGTGGGAGAGGTAATTAGAGAATCACCGGCGGAAGATGATGGCGATGAAGAGGGTGAGAGCGGCGCTGGCTCTGGTGGCAATGGGGAATATGACATTGACTCAGAGTCTTATGAGCTTGGAAAATTCCTGGTTGACAGGATTAAATTGCCTAACATGGAAGAAAAGGCCAAAAAAAAGGTGTTCAAGCAGTATGTTTATGACCTGACAGACAAGCAGTTGGGCCATGGCCAGGTGCTTGACAAGAAAGCAACATTAAAAAGAATAATCGGAACAAATCTTGCCTTGGGAAACATACATGACAGGAACAACATTGACCCAACAAAATTATTGATTGCACCAAAAGACAGGGTGTATAAACTGCTTTCGCGCGAAAAAGAATTTGAATCACCTGCACTCGTATTTCTTGTGAGAGACTGCTCCGGCTCGATGAACGGAAAGCCAGCAGATATAATAGTCATGCAGCACCTCTTCGTTTACAGCTGGCTTTTTTATCAATATGACAAATTAGTTGAAAAAAAATTTATTGTGCACGACACGGCTGCAAAGGAAGTTCCGGACTTCAATGCTTACTATAATACAAGAACAGGGGGAGGAACACTGATATGCACCGGCTTTGAAAAGGTGAATGAAATTGTAAAAGAGGGATGCCTTGAAAAAGACTATAACATCTATGTATTTTACGGAAGCGACGGAGAAGACTTTGAAAACACTGGCAAAAGAACTCTTGAAGAGATTTACAAGGCGCTTTCATACACACGCAGGATAGGCATAACAATAGCAAGCAGGTATGCACATGAGACTGACTTAGAAAAATACATGAAAGGCTCAACACTTCTTGAGAGATATCCAAACTTAATAAGACTGGACGCCGGAATCCTGGATGAATGGGATGAAGAGAGAGCCATAAAAGGCATTGAAAGGCTGATGTCAGAGAATTAAAAATGGAAATAATAGACCAAAAAACAAAGAAAATAATGGAAGAATGCAAATCTAGAGCCAGGGATGCTGGATTGAAATTTGACAATGAAACTCTTGAGTATCTTGTTACAAATGCAGACCTCATTGAACTTGACAGCAAGATCATGGTACCAACACTTTATGATTACTGGGCTCAAAATGTGCATGTAATACAGGAAAAAGGAATTTATGACATCCAGCACAACAATCAATATGAAACCGTGATAAATACAAGGCCGGCAATATCATTGTACAACACTAACAATCCGGACTGGCTGAACACAATGATATTCTACCATGTTATAGCGCATATAGATTTTTTCCAGAACAACATATTCTTCAAGGACACATGGAACTATGATTTCTGCAGCAAGGCGCTTGTCGGAAAAAGAGCCATAGCAAACATGAGGTCTGAGCATGGAAGGTGGGTTGATTATATTATTGAATTCACAAAGGGAATTGACAATCTTGTTGGATATTACCCAAAAATAGATGAATTAAGCAGTGCTGATGAAAGGAGACTGCCAAAAAAACTGGAATTTTACTTTGAAGACTTCCTGCAGGGCATTGCAAAGGCAGGAACGCACAAATATCTTGAAGAGATTGAAAGATATAATACTATAAAGAAGCAGTTCAGCAGCGAACCCGAGAAGGTAGATTCAATATTCTTTGCAGATGTCATGAAAGCGCATCCGGAATTTGAGGTGCTGTTCAAAAAAGAAAAAGAAAATCAGGGAGAGAAAAGAAAAAAAGGCGATCTCATACAGTACATTCAGGACAATTCTGAATTTCTGAACAAGAAAGAGAACATCTGGATGAAAGAAGTGATGCAGATTGTAAAAGACACAAGCATGTACTTCCAGCCCCAGCTAAGGACAAAAATCCTGAATGAGGCATGGGCAAGCTACTGGCACCATAAATTATTCCTGAAAGATGAAAGGAGAAAGACACATGAAGTGGATTATTCTGTGATGAACGCAAAGGTCACATCGCTGCCAGAGATAGGAATCAATCCATATGCATTGGGCTTGAGGCTGTTGAATCACATAGAAGATCTTGCAGACAAAGGAAAAATTTCATATGAATTTGAAAGGCTCAGGGACGTTGAGGCAAGAAAAAAATACGACAAAGAAACGGGCAAGGGGCTTGAATTCTTATTCAAGGTAAGGGAAAACTTCAATGACTTCATGCTGATAAACAGTTTTGTTGACCAGGATTTTGTAGACAGGCACAGGCTTTTTGTCGCAGGAAGAAGGCTGACTTTTTCACAAAGAACCGGACAGGTTGTATGGCAGGCATACATCAAAAGCAGGGATGCAGAAAAATACAAGGAGATGCTTGTCAAAAAATTATACCACCCGCCACACATCACTTTTGGAAGAACAAAAAAAAGCGATGAAAATGTCTTGTATCTGCTTCATCATTTTGAGGGAAAAGAGCTTATCAAAGAATACATACCAATGACAATGATCGGGCTTGAATTTTTATGGGGCGAAACTGTAAGGCTTGTAACTCATGAAGTCAACCAGGAATCAATGGAAGGGATTATGGCAGAAATGGATTTCAATGCCATCATAGATGAAGATGAATTAAGAAAAATGCTGAAATATGACAGGGTCGCATATGTGATAAAAGACAGAAAATTTGGAAAGGAGATTGTAAAATAGATGAGAGCGAAGGAGATAATGAAAAACCTGAACAGCAAGCTTTCAACAAGGAAGCATGCAAACACCCCCCTTAGTTTTGATGAATTCTTGAACAACGTTGCAGGAAGGCCCGAATTCATACTCAGGGATATTTTTCAATTAACCCATGACATGATTGTTTATTACATGGGAAAAGGAACTAACGAATATCCTGACGATCCTGAATCTATAAACTATGTCTTATATGACACAAACAGCATGTTTGTAAGCGGGAGCGACAACCCATTCTTTGCTGACCGCCCATTTGCAAACAGGCTTGCAAATGTTGGAAACTCATTCAAGCAGGGAGCGCAGCAAAACAAGATATTTATTTTCAGAGGGCCGCATGGCTGCGGAAAAAGCACATTCCTGAACAATTTCATCGCAAAAGTCAAGGAGTATGCAAACGGGCCATGGGGTGACAGGTATGAAGTGCTGTGGAAAATAGACAAGAGCAAAATTTCTGGAGAAAGCCTTGAAGAAAAAGCGGGCATTCTTGAAGTGCCATGCCCAAGCCATGACTATCCAATACTGATGATACCAAAATCATTAAGAAAAGAATTCCTTGATGAATTGATAACTGATATAGAATTCAAAAAAGACCTTTTTAGCGCTAAGGAATATGAATGGGTTTTCAAAAGAGAAGCATGCACAATATGCACGTCATTGTACAAGGCGCTTTTGGAAAAGGTTGATTCTGCTGACAAGGTATTTGACATGATATATGCAAAGAGATTTTATTTCAGCAGAAGGCTTGGAGAAGGAATAACAATATTCAGCCAGGGTGATCCAACGCCATTGCAGCTAAATTCAAAAAGGGCAAAAGGCGGCAATAAAAATGGCCATATGAACAATGTCAGCCAATTTGACAACCCAGTGATACAAGAAGAGCTCGACATGCTTTTCAGGGACAGCGGGAAAGTAAAATATATATTCTCGGAGTTTGCAAAAACAAACAATGGCGTATATGCTTTGATGGATATAAAGGGGCAGAATATAGAAAGGTTTTACAGCCTTCACGGCATAATAAGCGAGGGCGTCCATAAAGTTGGCGGCATTGAGGAAAGCGTAAACTCGCTTTTTATTGGCCTGATAAATCCAGAAGATGCCAGCTATACATCAAAGGACAAAGAGAAATCATTCAAGGACAGGATACATGAAATAAATCTGCCTTACGTGCTTGACTACAATACTGAAGTGCAGATCTACAAGAACATATTTGGGGAGGGTGTTGAAAAAGATTTCTTGCCAAAAGTCCTGACAAACTTCGCAAGGGTCGTCATATCGTCAAGGCTGCATGAAAAATCAGAGGGGCTTGAAGAATGGATAAAAGAGCCGGGGAAATATGAAAAGTACTGCGACAAATCTCTTCTATTACTTAAAATGGAGCTGTATGGCGGAAGAATACCGCAGTGGCTTTCTGATGAAGACATAAAAAGCTTCACTGCAAAAAGAAGAAAGAGGGTAATAGGCGAGAGCGAAAAAGACGGTGACAAGGGAATTTCAGGAAGAAGGTCAATAGAGATTTTCAATGAATTTTATTCTGCATACGGGAAAAAAAACAGGCTTGTGACTATGGCAAATGTCTGCACATTCTTCTCAAAATGCAAGGATGGGGTGCCAAATGGATTTCTGGAATCGTTGGTAAGGCTTTATGATTACAACGTGCTGCAGGAGATAAAAGAATCGCTGTACTGCTACAACAAGGAAAAAATAACAACCGACATGCTGAATTACCTTTGCGCTGTCAACTTTAATCCAGGTGTAACGACAAAATGCAGGTTTACCGGAGACACCATAACTGTGAATGACGCATTCTTTGACACAATTGAATATGGATTGTTTGACAAGCAGGGAAATGAAAGGGAAAGGAAAAGCTTCAGGCAGTGGGTTCAAAGCAAGTATGTTGCTGAAACATGCAAGGAAATAGACATCGAAGGAAAGAAAGTAACTGAAACTAAATTGTACCTGGAGCTCATAGCAAAATATGAAAAAAATCTCAAGGAAAATGTGCTTGAGCCGCTAATCAAGAATGAAAATTTCAGGAGAGCGATAAAGGATTATGGGACTGTTGAATTCAATGCCTATGACAGCAGGATAAAAAGAGACGTTACATTCATGATTGAGAACCTGAAAAGCAAATTTAACTATACTAATGAAGGCGCAAGGGAAGTCTGTGTTTATGCAGTTGACAGTGGCCTGCCGGAGAGGTTTAAAAAAAAAGGATAGACACAGCAAACCTGTTCAACTTATGGCTGCCCGGAATTGGATAAGAACCTTTTAAAAAAGCTTCACCAAAAACCTTATATACTGTATAATATTATATGATATTAAGTGATATCTTATGGACAGGACCAAATATGACCTTGAAATAAAGCACCATGTTTTTTTGAGGGCAATGCAACGAGGCATCAATCCAGATTTGATTGAAAACACAATAAAAAATGGCAAGATAGAAAGATTTGGCAAAAGTTATGTAAAGTTTATATCAAATTCATTAATCTGTGTAGGCAAAATTTCTGGCTTAAAACTGAAAATCATAACTATCGAAAGGAGGAAATAAAGATGAAACGATGCTCAGAATGCAATGGAAAGATGATTGAAAAGACAAGCAAGACCCCTGAGGGCTTTGAATATAACTTTTATCGATGCAGCAAGTGCGGGGCAGAGATAGTGGATATGAAACAATTGCATAATGTTGCAGAAAAGTACAGGATTATGAAAAAATATAATGCAAAGTTAAGCAAATGGGGTTTAAGTTTGGGCCTGAGAATCCCTAAAGAGCTAGTAAGCAAATATCACTTATCAAATGAGGAAGAGGTTTCAATCATCCCTGAAAAAAATGGGATTTTGATTGTACCTAGCCAGTCTAAGTAATATTGCATAACAAGGTTTATATCTTTTAAATCTTTTGTTTAATGCATGAAAAAGAGGGGGATGTCCGACATATTCAAATATATACTTGTGCTTGTTGCAGGCATCTCGATATTGATATTCTTTGTCAGCTTCGGCGTCAATGTAAGCAAAACCCTGAAAGGAGTCACTGCATCAGACACAAGAGAAACACTAAATGACTTCTTCAATGCATTAAGCACTGCCTCAAACCTTTACACGCCAGCAGACATAAACAGCGAGGTTTACATAAATTACCCTGGCTGCGGCTACATGGCAATGAACATAGAAGGAACTGAATCAGATGCCATTAAATACAGCCATATAATATTCTCACAGTACAAGCTGAACAAAAAACTGCAAATAAGAACACTGGAATGGAAATATCCATTCAGCGCAGCAAATTTTTTCTACCTTGTTGACCCAAGCACAAAGATATTCCTTGTTGGAAATTCAAAGCTTGTTGATGAGATGCAAAAAGATCTTATTAAGTCCGGTGTTGAAAAGACAAATGCGGCAAGCCAGGCATTCATGAAAGAGCAGGCAGGCAGGCATAAGAATGTCATCTTTGTGTTTTTTGGGGGGCAGGCAGCGCAGGCAGATATCGCAAATGTGAAGGTTAGAAGCATACAGGCAAATAACTGCGAAGAAAAAGATGAAGAGGAAGAATGCAGAGGAATTGTAAACTTTGGAGACAAGCAGGCGTTCTTTGCTGGAAAAGCAATGTTATATGGGGCCATATTTGCAGATGACTCAAAAAATTATGAATGCGGCTTTAACATGGCCATAAAAAGGCTAAAGCTTGTAAGCGAGGTATACAATAAAAAACGGCTTCTGCTGTCCAGGCTAAAGCCTGAATGCGGGAAATATGGATTTAGTGCTGACATTGACAGCAGCAGCCTGGAATCAATGCACAGCAGCATGCTGGGCTTAAAGCAAAGCAACAAGGAGCTTGGGGGAGAGGATGAATGCACTAAGTTATTCTAAAAAAGGGCAGATAGGCATGCTTGAAACATTGATGATTCTTGTTATTATAGGCATAATAATTGGCATTGGCATATACCTTGTCTATATTGGCGTTATAAAAGAAGCAGAAGAAACAGCGGATGAATTAAGCGCGCAGGAAAGGAATGTGCTTCTTGCTGTTATTGGAAAGCTGCCAGAGATAAATTGCGCAAAGGATAATTGCATAGACACAACAAAGCTTGTTGCCGCAAATTCCATAATCAAAGCAAACAAGGATTATTACG
>CAZBFA010000032.1:6053-7128 GCA_964491045.1 Candidatus Woesearchaeota archaeon | reverse complement strand
CTTCAAGGCCTTTTTTCAATGCATCCTCAAAAAATTTCTGGATTTCTTCTCTTTTTCCGCTTACAAGCTTTTTTGTCAGCACTATCTTTTTCTTCAGCTCATGAACTATTTTTTCAAGAAGCTCTCTTCTTTCAAGCTGGGCCATTTCAATAAAGCTCTTCTTGTTATAATACAAAACATCAAAAACATTCACCTCAACAGGTATCTGCTTTGCTATCTTCTCAATGTTGTATTTTCTTTTTATCCTCTGCGACATGGCCTGGAACGGAAGGTAATTTCCAGTAGCCCTGTCATAGCCAACAACCTCCGTGTCGATTATGTAGCTGTCTCCCTTTATGCTTTCTTTTAGCATGGGTATGATTTCCATGAACTGCTTGGTCACATTTTCCAGCCTTCTTGTGAAAAACCAGAAATTGTTTCCTTTCCTGTGTATTAACAGCCTGAAGCCATCCAGCTTGTAATCGCACAAAACAGGGGAGCCGACTGCCTCGAGCGCCTCATCAACGCTTTCAACCCTTATTGCGAGCATTGGGTTTATTGGCGTGCCGACTTCTATTTTCATTTCTTTTAACCCCTTCAAGCCATGTGTCATTGCAGTCAGGGCAATAACCCCATAATCAGTTGTCACATTGTATGCTGCTTCAACAATGCCGCTGTATTCATTATATCTGCTTCTGTCAACATCAAAAGCATTGCTTGTTTTGTCATAGCTAAAGCCAATGTCCTTGTCAAAGAAAGCCCAGACAATTGCATCCCTGATAATGCCTTCTGCTGTTCCCACCCTTAATGTCCCGATTACAGTCCTTACGATATATTTTGCCTCTAGTGGGTTTGCATTGGACAAAAGCATTGAAATCAGCTGCATCTTTCTGCTTACTGTTCCCTTGCCTGTAAGCTCGGCTAACTTTCTTAAGTTTTCAAAAACCATCTCCACAGTAAGCTTTTTTTGCACCAACGTTTTCTGCTTTGTGTCAGCTATCAGCAATTCCGCCACAGTGCCGAGGTCTCCTTCCTTTTTCCACAGCTTTTCTATTTTTTCCTTGCTTGTCCCCGTTATCATGGCCAAGGTTTTGAC
>CAZBFA010000032.1:0-6043 GCA_964491045.1 Candidatus Woesearchaeota archaeon | reverse complement strand
AAGCTTTCTTTCATCCCATTCTGGAAAAGCTGAGCCCTGCAGCAGGTAAACAACTTTTTCTATGTCCTCTTTTTGCGTTTTCTTTAAAAGAAGTGATATTATGTGTGTTTTCTCAAGCCTCTTTGTTGTCTTGTCCAATGCCCCATAGCACTCAACAAGAAGATTATAGTCCATAGGAAGATATAAAAAGATGAAATTTAAAAGGTTTTGTATGGACATAACAGAGGCAATAAAGCAAAGGCATTCTGTCCGTAAATACAAGGACAAGCCTGTAGAAATAAATGATGTTCTTGAAATACTAAACACAGCAAAAGAATCGCCATCATCAGGAAACCTTCAAAATTGGCGTTTTGTGATAGTGACTGATGAAAAAAAGAGGCATGAGATAGCAGAAGCATGCTTAAAACAGGCATGGATGGAAGAAGCGCCAGCCCATATTGTTATATGCAATGATCAAAGTGAAGTTATAGCAAATTATGAAGACGCGGGGAAGAAGTATTCAATACAGAATTGCGCGATTGTTTCCCAGAACATAATGCTCGCTGCCCTGAAATTTAAATTAGGCTCTTGCTATGTTGGGGCCATTGACGATTTTGCAGTCAGGGCAATACTGAAGATTCCAGATAATATCGAAGTTGAAGCAATAATAACGTTGGGCTATGCAGCAGAAGAAGAAAGGGAGAAGAAATACGGCCTCGACATTCTTACATCAATAAATGAATTTGGCAAGATTAATATCAACAAGCCAAAAATAAAAGACCTGATTAAAAAGTTCAGCCGGTAAGATGGATTATTTTCTGTAGCCTTATTTTATTTCAGATAGAGGCACAGTTATCATAATCATAGCTTGATCATCTCCAATTGCTGCGTTTTTGCTGCTATATGCCTTTGCAATACCAAGATAAAGCTCAAATTCTTGTTGTGCCCTGTCCATGAACTCTGGAAAAAGACCATTATTATAAAAAGTTGTAGTTTTACCTTTGTAGTTTATGTCAAGGGATTCTATTTTTAAGTCATTGCCTTCAGCATCAGAATATAAAGTAATCGCATCACCCTGCCTCACCTCGATTGTGTTGATTCGTTTTGGGAAGTACCACTCAGTGTATTTTACATACCCATCCACTGAAGTCATCCCATCGCTGTCATCGATCATCAAACCAGAGAAAGGATATCCAACTGTAGAGCAATTTGCTGTAACAATCCCCAATGCTCCTGCCAATACAATCTTCGTTAGATTTATTTTTTTCATTTTTGTTAAAGTCTCAAAAGGATTCTATATAAGTTTTATTGTGATTTATTGAATACTGCAATTCGGGTTCTGCAGCCATATAAACAATTTTTTCCTCTTTTTGATTGCTGCTTTCTTGAACTTTATCCGGTGTTATTGAATATATGCTGCCTGTCAATCCAATTGACGCAGCCGTTATTAATGCAGCAAGGCCAATCTTGAATTTTTTGCTTCTTTTTCTTACGCATTCTGGCACTCTTGAAGATTCTTTTATTCCGGTCAAATCCCTATAAGCATCAATGCTGTATCCCATCAAGCCCCCGGACAATAAGCCAACGCCAACACCTATGATAGTTCCTCCTATTATTTGCTTTATGTCATGAGCGCCAGAAAAATAGTACAGCGGCGGAGAAAATATAATATTGCAAAGCCCGATATACAAACAATCATTGACCTGCTGCCTGCCTTCTGGTGTCTTGTCCGTGATGTTAAATAATTTCCTGTATAAGTCCCTGCCTTTTGCAGCAAGAAAGCCAAAACCAGCATATGTTGTGCCGGCAGCAAGCAATCTTGCATTCATTGAAACCTCATCAGTCATGCCTAAAGTGATATTTTCAAGCCCGGCAAATATCGGCGTTGTGGCAACTAGCAGTGCAGTTGAATCAACCATGCTCTTCTTTAGTTTTTGCGCTATCTTCATGGCCCAGCCTTAACTAAAGAATGCTTATAAAACTTGTTATAGATCGTAAATTTTAATAAAAAGAAATCAAAAAAGAAAGAAAAATAATGCTAATGCCCAAAGAGCATTAGCAAGATTAATTTGGGGTGCAGTCTTAGGGGGTTCCCAAAGAATTGCTTCCTAAAACATGATGCCTTTATCTCACCAGATCGATGCCCAGCTCTTCGCTGACCCTGGCAGACCTTGCAGCCTGTTTTTTCTTGTCAACCTTTCCTAGGATGTATGGGCTGCTTACTCCGGTTATGATTGTCATAACCCTTACTCTGCCCTTCATCTCATTGCTTATTCTGGCTCCCCATATGACATTTGCATCAGCGTCCAAGGATTCTGTCACCATCTCTCCAATCTTGGAAACTTCATCCAAAGTCAGGTCTGGACCGCCAGTCACATGCAATAAAGCGCCAGTAGCTCCCTCATAGCTTACATCCAATAAAGGATTTGCCAGTGCTCTTCTTACAGCTTCATCTACGCGGTGCTCTGAGTCAGATTCGCCAATGCCAATGACAGACACTTCGCCATTTGCCATTATTGCCTTTACATCAGCGTAGTCCAGGTTAACCAAAGACGGCACAGCTATGATCTCAACAATTCCCTTTATCATTGTTGCAATCAATTCATTGGCAACGGCAAATGCCTGTTCAATAGGCAGGTTTCCTGCTATCTGCACTAGCCTGTTGTTGTCAATTACAATTACTGTGTCAGCTGCATCTCTCAATTGCTGCAAGCCAAATTCAGCCTTGTCTATTCTGGCTCTTTCAATCTCAAATGGCATTGTCACAGTGCCAATTACAATCGCGCCAGATTCTTTTGCTATTTGCGCAACAATTGGCGCAGCTCCAGTTCCAGTGCCACCGCCAAGGCCAGCGCATACAAACACCATGTCGGTGTCTTTCAATACATCCTTGATTTCATGTATTGATTCTTTTGCGCAGTCTCTTCCTTTTTCAGGAAAGCCACCACAGCCAAGGCCCCTTGTCAAGTCCCTGCCAATTAGTATTTTCCTGTCAGCGTTCATTAGATCAAGATGTTGCTTGTCCGTGTTCATTGCTATGACTTCAGCGCCCTGAATGCCCTTCTTGTAAAGCCAATTAACAGCATTAGAGCCTCCGCCACCACAACCAACCACCTTTATATTTGCCTGCCCGATGGTATTCATCTGGTTTAGGCTACTATTCTCACTCGCACCCTTTAGTGCATTTTGCACGATAAATTCCATTTTTACCCCCTTTTTTCCTTTTTTAGTATACTAGAGTACAGTAAACTATATAAATAAGTTTAACATACCCTACTGTATGGATGAGTTTAGAAGCCCAATCTGACTCAGACTAATCTTAGTTATGCCAATAGCTAAGAGATAAGCCCAACTGCGATATTTGATCAAATTCATCATAACGACCTTGGTTTAATGCCCAATTAAACCAAATTTAATGATGAACTTTTTCTTTAATATTATTATATTTCTTCATATATGCTTAACATATATATAAATATTATCACATTATAAAATATATATTCAAAAATATAGATACTTTTTTAAACAAGCGCGGCATAAGCAAAACCATGCAGGGAAAAATTGACGAGCTTGTTGAAGTCAATGCAGTTAATGCAAATTACAGGGGGAAAATAATGCCAAGTTCAACAAGCGAGATATTGTTTCTTAAATTGAGCAATGGTTATAACGTTGGGGTTGAAAGAAGCAGCATAAAAGAAATTAAAAAAATTCAGAGCCATGCAAAAAAAGAAAAAACTGAACAGGCAAAAAAGCTGAAGCAAAAAGAAGGCCTACCAACAATAGCAATACTCCATACCGGCGGCACGCTAGCAAGCAAGGTTGATTATGAAACTGGCGGTGTTATTTCAAAATTCAAGCCAGAAGAATTAATCAACATGTTCCCTGAAATAAACAAAATAGCAAACATAAGAAGCGTCTTCATCAGCAACATGTTTTCTGACCAGATGACTTTTGACAATTACATGAAGATTGCAAAGGCAGCATTGAAAGAGATAAACGCGGGCGTCAAGGGAATCATCATAGGCCACGGCACAGACACCATGCACTATACAGCAGCAGCATTAAGCTTCATGTTTGAGCATCTGCCAATCCCAATATTGCTTGTCGGAGCGCAGCGCTCATCTGACAGGGGAAGCAGCGACGCGGCAATGAATCTTGTATGCGCAATAGAATTTATGAACAAAACAGATTTTCATGGCGTTGCAATCTGTATGCATGATTCAGAATCAGATGATAAATGTGCAATCTTGCCGGCAACAAAAACAAGAAAGATACATACTTCAAGAAGAGATGCATTCAAGGCAATTAATGACAGGCCAATTGCAAAAGTTGATTTCAACACCAGGAGCATTGAAATGGTGAAAAAAATTGAAAAAGAAAAGCCAAAGCAGGCAGTCTTGAAATACAGGCTTGAAAAAAAAGTCGGCCTATTAAAGTCATTTCCGAACATGCCTCCACACCTGATAAGGGCATTTAAAGGATATAAGGGATTAGTCATAGAGGGAACAGGCCTTGGCCACATTCCAATAACGCAAAGCGATGAAAACAAAAAGATATTTAATGAGCTTAAAAAACTGATAAAATCCGGCTGCATAGTTGTGATATCCTCTCAATGCATATTTGGCTCTGTCAACATGAATGTTTACAGCATTGGCCGCGACTTATTGAAAATAGGGGTCATACCTGCAGAAGACATGCTTGCAGAAACAGCATACATAAAGCTTGCCTGGCTTCTTGGCAATTACAAAAAAGACATTGCCAAAACTTTGATTAGAAAAGACCTTCGCGGCGAGATAAAAGAAAGACTGCTGCCAGAGGAATTTTTAAGCCAGCATGATCTCAATAAAAGAGCTTCTTGACAAAATCAGGTTTGACAAAAACATAGATCAAGAAAGGTTAATTTTCTTTTTTTAGGTGTTATTCATTTCGGTTACAGTTTGTGGCCGTTTTATTTCCTCCCTCTTTCAGATGGGGTTTGAGCGCCCCCAATAGTTTCTTGTATCCAAAAAACAGCAACAATTATAAATTAATCATCCCACCATCTGCGCATGCCTAATGAGATAGATTATAAAAATTTGGGTCTCCGCATTGGTTTGGAGGTGCACCAGCAGCTAGAAACCCACAAGCTATTCTGCAGATGCCCGAGCCTTGTCAACGACCCATGCAGGCCAGATATTTTTTTCTCAAGAAAACTTAATCTTCCTGAAAGTGAATTAGGGAAAAAAGACATAGCTGCGTTGTATGAGGCGGGAAAAAACAAGAAATTTTTTTATGAAGCCTGTTCAACATCAAGCTGTTTAGTTGAGCTTGATGAAGAGCCGCCGCATGATGCTAATAAAGACGCAGTAAATGCAGCATTGGAAATTGCTTTGCTGCTGAATGCAAAACCAGTAAATTATGTTCAATTTATGCGCAAGATTGTCCTGGATGGCAGCAATGTTTCTTCTTTCCAAAGGACAGCGCTGATTGCAATAGATGGGCATATAGAAACATCAAAAGGCAAAGTCGGCATTTCAGTCATTTGCTTGGAAGAAGAGGCGGCAAAAAAATTGAGCGAAAATGAAAGCTCAACAACATACAGACTGGACAGGCTCGGCGTTCCTTTGGTTGAGATAGCAACAGATGCAAGCATAAAAGACGGGGAACACGCAAAAGAGGCAGCATCAATTATAGGAATGATTCTAAGGTCAACAGGAAAGGCAAAAAGGGGTCTTGGCACAATAAGGCAGGACATAAACCTGTCAATAAAAAACAAGCCGAGGATTGAGCTGAAAGGCTTCCAGGACTTGAGAGCAATACCAAAGGTTGTTGAGATTGAAATAAAAAGGCAGCTTGCATCGGGTGATTTTGTGTCTGAAGTGAGAAAAGTGAATCCTGATTTTTCAACATCATTCTTGAGGCCGATGCCTGGCTCAGCAAGGATGTATCCTGAAACAGACCAGCAGATAATCCATGTTACATCTGAGATGGTCTCATCAATAAAGATTCCAGAGCTGCTGAGCGAAAGGGCAATGAAATTGGAAAAGGAATTTAATATCAACCCCGACCTTGCGCTAGAGATAGT
>CAZBFA010000031.1:0-7692 GCA_964491045.1 Candidatus Woesearchaeota archaeon | reverse complement strand
TAATCTTGCTGTCACCGGCCTTTATTTGTACGACAACAAGGTATTTGACTACATAGCAACAATAAAGCCATCAGCAAGGAATGAGCTGGAGATAACAGATGTCAACAATATTTACATAGCCAATAACAGCATGTCATTTAGGGTGCTGGATGGATTTTGGAGCGACATGGGCACGCCTGATTCTTTGTATAGAACAGCGGGCTTTGTGAAAAAACTGGAGCAAAAAAATTCATAATTTCTATTCATTATCCAAGAAAACTTCAGCAGGATTTATCGCCTTTATCATGTAATACATCCTTGGAACCTGCTCGCCTTTTTTTGTGGCTATATCGTTATTGCGCGCATAATCATAAGCTTCCTTTATGCTCACTCTTCCGTCCTTGTTTGAATCAGAAGCCTTGTCTTGCCATGCATTGAAAAAAGCTGTTGCAAATGTGCTCATATCCCGATAGTACCATGCGCTTTCCATAGGCCCTGATGCAGATATGCCTATGTATCTGTTTTCTTTTCCGATGTTTTCTGCAAAACTCCCGCCATAGCATTGCTCTGCAATCAATATGCCAATGCCGGGCTTGATTTGCTGCAAATGCCTTGTAAATTCTGGCTCAAGCATTTCATCAGTTGGCATGGCAATTGCAGGTATTGGTATGACTCTTAATTTTGGGCCGTCTGCCTCTATTGAATAATGCGGTCTGCCATGAGGTGTTATATATACAAAAACCATGTCATTGTCATCAACCTTTTTTGCAAGATGCTCAAGCACCATCCCTATTGAGCCCACAGAAGCCATGCCATCTGCAGGGTAACATTCATTTTTTGTGCCGCTGTTTAATATATAGATGTTTTCTTTGCTGAAGCCATTCTCAAGAAAAATATTATATGCTGACGCAATATTGTCTTCAAAAATCTTCTCGCTATCCCCGGAAATTATGAATGCATACTTATCAGGCATGTTATTTTTTTCAGCAGGCTCTTCATCAATTCTTTGCTCAAGTCCTGACATCTGGCGTATTTCAATATGCAGTTTTTTGGGTTTTTGGCTTATGCCAATATTAAACAAAAGAATCATGGCCAGCGAAAGCATGGCTGCGCCTTTGTTGAATTTATTTTGAAAATGCATGGATCATACCCATAAGTTTGTTTAGATAATTTTTTCAGAATGTTCTTCTTAACATTCTTTCTATTTGTCTTCTATTGGCCAGCAACACCAGCAAGATCACAATAGTGATTGCAGCCAACCCCTGGTTGTTTAAGGCAATGTTCTTTGCTTTTCCGGCATAAGCCTTGATCTTGTCCAGGCTTGCTGCGCCGCTGGTCATTCCTGCCATGCCGCTATTTTCATCTTCATCTGCGTATTTTGTCGGCCTGTAATCAGCATTGCCATTGTCTAGTATGATAAACTCAAAAGTGGCATTTTTTCCATCTACCCCCAGCAATCTTATCTCCATATCAGGAACCCTGTCTAATTCAAAGTCCAGCTGCAGTTTTGCTTTCCTGTTCAATGTAGTGTAGTATGGGGTTGGAGCATCGCTAACAAATGCAGTGACATCTGCCTTTTCAATGCCTGCATTGTCTTGTCTGGTATTTCTGAGCATAAATATCTGCTCTTCCTCTTTTTCCCGGAACTTTATCTGCTCTTTGCCGCCGATTATTTCTGGCTTGAAATACTCTCTGACTGGGAACATAAACTTTGCTGCATCTCGCTCAGACATTGTCAGGATAGCAACATTCTTGCTTGAAAAATCCAGATAGTGCACACCGCCAGCAAGAACATAATTTGCAGACAATAAAACAACAAGCAGCAGCAAAATTAATTTTTTCATTGTTTTCAGAATTATTCAGCTGTTTATAAATATTTATAGATTCAAATATAAGGTTTAGAAAAATTAAAAGAAAAAATATAAAAGAAGTTTTAGCTTCTTTTTCTTAGGAAGAAGTAACCAACAACAACCAGTATTATAACAACCACTATTATGGTTACCACAACACCAGTGCTCAAGCCAGCTTCTTCTTCAACAAGAGGCTCTTCAGGTGCTTCGACACCAGCACCTTCTTCAGGCAATTCTCCAGCAGCTTCTTCAGCAGCCTTCTTCTCTTCTTCAACTACCTTTTCAGCGCCTTCCACAAGCTTTGTCATTGCAATGTTTGCCCTGCCCGAACTTATGCCTTCAAGCTTGACTTCTAGGTCATCAACACCATCGTTGTTTAAGTCAACTCTCTTGATGTCTCCAACATTCAATGTCACAACAACAGGATTTGACTCTATTGTCAATGTTACCGATGTATCTGTAACATCTGTCATGGTTACCTTATGGGCAGCTCCTCCAAATGTGAAGGTCTTTACATTGCCTTTGTATCCAGACAAGCTTGCGCTCTCTGCTGTTGTCAGATCGATGTCAGCAGTTACTGTCACAGCCCCACCAGCTCCGCCATCTCCGCCGCCGCCAGCGCTAACTCCAGCAGTGCCGTGCAATACTGTAAAGGTTTTTGCTGTTGCAGCTTTTGAATTGTCAGTGCTGTCAGTTACAGTGCAATCAACAGTGTAAGTTCCAGCCTGCCCAGTGCTCTCTCCGCTTATTGACTTGTCAGAGCAAGTGCTGAATGTCTCTGTTGTTCCATCTGGCCTTGTAAACTTCAAGGAACAGGTTGCAACTCCGCTTCCGCTTCCATCACTGCCGCTGCATTTGTATGTTATTGAATTCTGTGTTGTTATTGATGTATCAGCAGGCGCGGTTATGGTTGCTGTCGGCACATCGCCATCAACTTGGAATGCTCCCCTAAACCTGTATTGCGCAGTGCCATTGTCACTTGCATTTACAAGCAGCAGGAAGTTTACTGTCGTGTTCAATGCTGAATCATTAAACACGCCTTTTCCATTAACTCCAATAGTTCCATTATATCTTACGAGGTCTGAACTGTCTGAGTCAGTCATGTTTGTCAGCGTTACTCTAATGCCTTCCTGGAATAATATATCATCACGTATGTCCAGGATTGTCGATGAGTTCACGCTGTAAATCAACTGTGAAACATTCTTCAGGTCTTTTCCAGTTACCTCTACAACCACTGTAAGCATTGTGTCGCTTGCAACAAAGTCACCAACACCGTTTAACTTGCCAGAACCAGCAAGCAAAGTGTTTGTGCTTGTTCTGCCAGTTTGAACTGCATCAGATATGTTTATTGACCTGATTACAGGTGCGCTGGAATTGGCTTGGAAGAGGAATTGATGTACATCTTCATCTTGCGCACTTGCCACAAGATCCAGGAAGTCCTCAGTGCTGCCAAAGGTTATGTTCCTAACCCATCCAACCTTGTCTCTTGCCGTGAAGAACAAACTTACATTCATAGCTGAATCATTGAAACAGGCTGATGAAATTGTCCCTGAATATAAACGTGGCGACACTACATCTGCGGTTGTCATTGAAATATTCTCATAATTTGTGCTTAGATTAGCTACATCATTATCATGGTCCAAGCCAGTCTGGCAGTAATAATACATATTCAATTCATCCATGTTGGTTTCATTAATAGTCATTCTAACTGTCAGGCTGCTATTCCCAATAAGCGCTGTTCCATTCAAGTTGGTCAATCCAACTCGCTTTTGCCCGCTGTAATTGTAATATTCTATTGTTGTATTGCCATCAGTGATGTTCAGGCTGCCAAACATGACTCTTGGAGCAGCTGCATCAACATAGGTTGTTAAATTAACCTTGCTCATTGTGCCGTTGGTCATGTTAACGCCCACTTCCCATATCATAGCTAGCAGGTCTACATTACGGCCTCCAGAAGTTCTATAATCCGAATCTGCATCAGATACCCTTGCAGTCACGTTAATGCTGACAGAAACATCACTCATGTTGCTGCCAGTTAGGTTGAACATTATGCCATCCATTTGTTGTGCATCATCTTTTCCATCTACAGCTACATCTGTCTGGTTGACAACAGTTATATCATGGTCTGCTGTTGATATATTAGTTGCATTAAAGAATCCATCTATGCCTTCAAGGCCGCCGAAACTCGCATTAAATGAAGTTCCATTAACATCTGCATTACCAGGCACGGCCCAAGTTAGATTATAATCTGTCGTGATATTAATAATCGTGATATTCACATCGTCTGTGTCAAGTGAAATTGTGAAATTGTATCTTGCAACAGTTCCGTTCTTGTGCACAACATCATACAGGCTTCCGTTTCCCTCTGCCACAGGATCCCTGTCTTCAAGAATTGAATAAACACTCGAAATTGACACATTTGTTCCAGATTCAGCAATATTGCCATAATCAGCAATCAGAACATATAAGCTCGAAACAAATATTAAAACTAATAATATAGGATAAAATAGTCTCTTGGTATCAATCATTATCATCTTCCTCCTTTTTTTTATGCGCGATTATAAGACTAAATGAAAAATATTTAATCTTATATATAAATCTTTCTAAAAACAACCTCCTTTTTTATTAATTTTAAAGTGATAAAACATTTTTCAAATTTACTCTATTCCAAAATAACCCCTTATGTATTCACCACTGTTCTTGTCATATGCCTTTACATAATAATTGCCGCTCAGCATGTCGCTCGGAATTCTGTAATCAACGCTTTGGGTTCCCCTGCATCCATATCCAGTGCATTTGAATGAACCGCTTGCAAAGCATAGCTTGTTTTCCTGGCATATGCTGAAATGCTCATCAACACCCCACTCACCTATATTATCTACCTTTATTGTTATGTATTCTCCCGGGCCGACAATAAGCGGGTCTATATCAATGACAGCAGAGCTGACTTCTTTTGTGTTGTAACCTGTTAAATCAGAAAAACCATATGACAAAAGGCCGACTGCAAACAATATGGCAATTGCACTAACAACATACTCAACCTCTTCTTTCATGAACCATTAGAAAGAAGTACTTATTTAAATAACTTGCTATTGCCATCTGCAAAAAGGCATCTTTTCACAAAACCAAACAATAACTTTTATATATATGCTGCATGATATATTTAATGTGGCCAGAAAAATTTCAAAAAAAGGCATTGATGAAAAAATAGCAACCATATTATTGGTTGGCTTTATTATAGCATTGTTAGTTCTTGGATTCTTATGGGTTCGAGGCTTCATGAAAAGCCGCGCTGCCAAAGAGCTTGCATTGAGCGAAAAGCAATTTGAGTGCAAGGACATTTCAATTACGGCAAAAGATGTTGCTTCTCTCGGCGAAAATATTGGCTTGACACTCGAAAACAAGAAAGAAATAAAGGTTGAAAAGTTCAGTTTTAGATTAATGGTCGGCGATGAATCAATTACTGTTGAAAGCTTTGATGTTTTGAATGGATTGGAAATAAAAAATTATGAAATAAACAAGGGCACTTTAACCGAAGTTGATGAAATTGATGTTATTCCGTGGGTTAAAGCAGCCAGAAATGTCTTTGTTCCGTGCTCCCAGCAGCATGTCGTGGTTAGTGTTTCTTAAAACTTTTTTTGAGTTTCATCAAAAACATTGCTTTTTCTTTTAAATATTCTAATTGGAATAAATCTGTCAAAAAATTATTTATACTAAATCCAATCTTCTAATGGATCAATGGAGGTTGACAAAATGACAAACAAAATAAAAGAACTGACCAATTTTATTAGGAAAATAGAAGCCAAAGAGGCTGCTGAAAAAAGAAGAACAAAAATTGAACATCAAAATCATCTCAAAAAAGGAAAAAAGGCATTTGAGCTAGAAGAAAAATTAAAAGATAAAAAGATTAGAATTGCCAATGACATTTTCAAGTGGGCCAGAGAATTCAGCCAAACAGGCCATTACAATAGATTAGTCAAGATCAGCATGCCATATATTGCCCTAGAAAAAGGCGTGTATGTTTATGGCGGCGGATGGGGGCACAAGACTCCAAAATATGATGATGATGGCTGCTGGTCAAGGGTTTATCTTGAGCCAAATGGTTCTTTATATTATGTTGGCGGGTATAAGTGGTTTCCTTCCGATAGTAGATTTAGGATACACAACCCAGATAGCCTGGCAGAAAGATTGAACTATGATTACCTGTCTGGGTTCAGGAACGAAATAAAATCTGGAAAAATCTACGGCACAATAAAAGATTGGATTAAAAATGACGAGTAAAGGCAGTAAAAAAGTAGAGAACAAATAAATTTAGGAAAACAAATAATAAAAGAACTAACAAGCCTTACTGAGCAAGAAGAAATGGGGGGGCAAAAGCAGCTTAAAAAAGAAAACAAAATTGATCTAACCCATGATATTTTCAAGTGGGCCAGAGAATTTAGCAAAACAGACCTGTATGACAAATTGACGAAGCTTAGCTCGCCATACTGGAACATAGAAAAAGGGGTATTTGTCTATGGTTGTACTCAGTGGGGGCACAGGACCAAGCATATTGAAGATAATGGTGTCGGATGCTGGGCAAGATTTTATCTCGAGCCAAAGGGCTTTTTGTTTTATGTAGCTGGCTATGCATCTGCTTACTGCCCTAAATGGCCTCCCATTGATGCAGAGTTTAGAATGCGCAGCCCAAATGATTTAGCAAAAAAATTCAGGTATGGCTACCTCTTGGGATTTATGGAAAAAATAGAGAGCAAACAAATATATAATAGCATAAAAGAATGGATTGAACCAGATAGTAAGCTGGTAGATATGTTAAGCAGAAAAGCTAATAGATATGACCCGACAATCTAGTTAGTAGCAGTTGCAGATTATTGAGGCGTTTATTATTTTGTCATTGCAGGCGCCAAGCGTACCAGAGACATCTATCAGTGGGACAATCTCAATCGGGTTTGGGGTTGAAAGATCAAGGTTTGGGTTTCTTTGTTTTATATACGGCCTAAGCTCAACGCCAGGCTTCATAGGAAAAAATTGGGCATCTGCGCCAGTATTACTGCCAAATTCAGCAATATCCCCATTTTTATCGCGAAATATCAATCCGTCAACAGACCTTCTGCCAGTATTGATAATTGGCACTCTGCAAGTAGTCCCCTCAGCATTGCATTGTGCATTGTTTATAGCCACACTGTTGCATTCCAGGCTTGTTGTGCCGGCTATGACAGCTTTCTTTCCAAGCTCAGTTGCTTTTTTCTTTTCAAAAACAAAAACAGTTGTCGTCAATGCTATCACAAAGCCAATAAGCAAGACCCACACCACAATTGTTTCAGCGCCTTTTTTTTGCCTTATCATAGTTGCTTTTTCTCTCCTTTTATGAATCCCTTTCCGCCAATATAAACCTGCCGCTGTTCAAGATCAGTTGCACCAGTGAAAATCATCATTTGCGGCCTTCCAGCAGTCAAGTCAAGCTCGTAGCAGGTTTCTATGTTTGCTGTCTCTTTTATGCACGCTAATATCTTGCTGTCAGGAATCTTGACATTCTTTATGCAGGTTCCAAGAGTGCCGCTGTATTGTTCGCTGGGCAAGGTCAAACCGCCAAAAGTGATGTCTGCATTTAATTTTGAATAGCAGCCGTCAACCCCAATAATCCCTGTTCCGTCTGTCCTTCTTACAGCTATTCTCTTGCTCAAAAAATTGCCTATGTAAATGTTATTGTTTGTTCCAGAAATTTCAGAATATACATAAAACAATTCATATCCGGGATTTTTTGCTTTTGCATAAGAAGAAAATTCAGCGCTGAACTTTAAAAACCTGTCCTGCTTGTCGGTTATTGCCTTGCTTTCAAGCAATGCATTCAGGAATCTTGAAC
>CAZBFA010000030.1:0-7800 GCA_964491045.1 Candidatus Woesearchaeota archaeon | reverse complement strand
ATGTTCCCTGGCATGAATCCAAGAGATCTGCAGAACGCAATGAAGAAGCTTGGCGTAAAGCAAGAAGAGATAGATGCATCAGAAGTGATAATAAAAACAAAAAACAAGAATCTTGTCATAAAAGACCCTCAAGTCGTCAAGGTCAACATGATGGGTCAGGAATCATTGCAAATAACTGGCAAAATTGAAGAGGAAGACATTGAAAAATTCAATGAAGAGGACATAAAGCTTGTGATGGGCCAGGCAAACTGCTCAAGGCAAGATGCAATAGCTGCCTTGGAAAGCGAAGGGGACATTGCGGCAGCCATAATCAGGCTTAAAGAGAAAAACTGAACAAGCAATAATCTTATTAATTCTTGCTATGCATTAAATATACATGGACCAGATACCAGAACTGCTAGGAAAGGCGAATAAGCTGCTGGAGACAGCAGACCACCTTGCATTTGTCACATATCCAATGGTGAAGGAGCCAAAATTAGCATTTACCATATCAGAACACCTGCACAATGCATGCGTCAGTGCAATGGATGCGCTTCTTAACTATGAGCACAGGTACAAAAGGCTCGAAAGTTTTCCTGACAAGTTCACTTCGAAGATGATAATATTCAAGCAGCAAATCGGGCCAAGATATAACATAGACAGACAGCAGATATTTGCCATAGAAGACATGCACAACATGCTGGAAGACAGAAAAAAAGCAGAAGTTGAATTTACAAAGCATGACAAGATGGTAATGTTCCATCCTGATTATGAAATAAGAACTCTGACAATGGAAAGGGTTAAAAGCTATGTTTACGAATCCAAAAGATTTTTAGAGAAGATAAACAGCCTGTTAAGGGTGCAAAATGCTAGAAGATATTGACAGTGCAAAGGGAGAACTGCAAAGAGCAGACCACTTAATCTATGTTACTTTGAAGTATACAAGGACAGGGGATGTGATAAAAAACATAGTTGAGAGACTGATTGGCTCAATGAACTATGCAATAACAGACATGCTTGAATATGCCAAAAACAAGAACAAGCTGAAAGAGGTGCCTGCTTCAGACATTGCAAAGCTTGAGCTGCTGAAAACAATGCTGAAGCCGCTAATGCTAAAGAACAAGATGCTGAAAGAGCAGCTTGAATTGTATATGGCATTGAGAAGGGTTTCTAAGATGCCATTCACAGTAAGAGAAGAATACAGGAAAAATGTAACATTGCTTGCCGATGATGCAGAGATTGACACAAGCACAATAATAGAATATTATAACATGGTGAAGGAGTTTTTTATATTTTCAAGAACATGGATAAATGAAATAAAGCAACCATGACATTAAAAAAAGAGCATGCCTGAATTGCCAACAACTGGAAAAAACGCAGGGGCCAGCATGAAAAATCATGGTGAACCAGGCATATTTGCAATATTTGGCGGCGATAGCTGTTATCCTCTCTGCTGTTTATCACATAACACACAAACAAAACCTTTTTAAATTTAGAGGCAAACCTAACTGAATATGACTAGATTCATTGCGTTGGTGTCTGGAAAAGGAGGGGTTGCAAAAACCACCTCGGCAATAGCTCTTGGCTGCGCAATGACTTATTTCGGCAAAGACGCAACAGTTGTTGATGCAAACATAACAACGCCAAATGTGGGCATACATCTTGGAGCGCCTGTTGTGCCAATAAACCTGCACCATGCACTGCAGGGAAAAAACCATATTTCTGAAGCAGTTTACATGCATCCATCCGGGACAAAAATAGTGCCGGCATCAATCTCAATAGAGGATTTAAAAAAGACAAAGCCCGACAACATGAAAAACATAATAAAGGGGCTAAAAGGAACTACAGACATTGTTCTTGTTGATTGCGCAGCTGGCCTGGGAAAAGAGGCGCTGTCTGCTGTTGAGGCTGCTGACGAGGTTTTGATAGTAACCAACCCAGAGATGCCCGCTGTTGCAGATGCATTGAAGACCATTAAGCTGGCTGAAGAGATGAACAAGAAGATATTAGGGGTCATATTGACACAGATAAAAGACAATGGCTTTGAGATGCCTGTCAAAAATGTAGAGGCATTGCTGGAAAAGCCCGTAATAGGGATAATACCGGATGACAAGGCAATAAAAGAGGCATTGGTAAGGAAAGATAGCGTGATATACACAAATCCAAAATCAAAGGCTGCGATAAGCTACAAGAAATTGGCTGCCTACTTGTTAAAAAGAAAATATGACGAGGCAGATGACAATCCTGACAAAGAGGGTTTCTTCACGAAGGTTTTAAAGCTCATGGGCGTTTACCATTAAGAGCTGAGAGGCGCAAGCATGAAAAGAAGCACGCAAAGAAAACTTATATTTGCAGCATTATTGCTGGTTATTTTATTGCAGATCAGCATAGCTTATTTGATAATTTCAAAAGAAGGCGAGAAAGAAATAAAACAGGAATATGCAAAAAGCAATATTGGAGAAGTGTCCAAAAAAACAATACCTGCTGTTGTATATATACAGGCAGATGGCAAGTCTGGCTCTGGCACAATAGTAAGCAGCGATGGCTATATACTAACAAACAATCACGTGATTTCTGAGTCAAAAGAAATTAATGCAAGGCTTGAGAACAAGAAAATATACAGGGCAGAATTAGTTGGCTTTGATGCCCAGACAGATGTGGCATTGCTGAAGATAAATGCAACAAACCTCCCGATTATAGGATTTGGCGATTCTGATGCTGTTGAAGTAGGCGATACTGTTGTGGCAATTGGAAATCCGTATGGCTATGATTTTACAGTAACAGCCGGGATAATAAGCGCAAAGCACCGCGACAGGGGCCCAACTGAATACCGCGATTTCCTGCAGACAGATGCGTCAATAAACCCCGGCAATTCAGGGGGGCCATTGATAGACATGAATGGAGATTTTATAGGCATAACAACATTTATTGTGTCTGATTCAAGGGCAGGCGAATTGGGATTTGCAATACCAATAAATCTGGCAAGGGCAATAATGGACAGGCTGGTAAAATATGGAAAAGTTGAAAGAAGCTATATGGGGGTAAGCTTACAAGATAAAGTAAGCATGGACAACAGCACCGGGGAAGGAAAGATAATTGATGGCAGCGAAATAGTTTCATTTGATCCAAAGGCGCCTGCAATAAAAAGCGGCCTGCAAATAGGGGATATAATAATAAAAGTGAACAACCAGACAATGAGCAATGCGAACCAATTAAGAAATTACATTGCATGGATCCCTGTTGGAAGCAACATAACTGTTCATGTTTTGAGGAATGAAACAGAAATGGCATTTAACGTGACAACTGTTTTGAGGCCAAAATTCTAAGTTCATGGAAAGGCTTAAAATAATCCTGCTTCATCATTATAACATGCCAAATAAAGCAAGGAAGAATATTACAACAATCGGATTGGGTGTTTCTTTTTTATTAGGCTCATTAGGCTGCGCTTACAGAACAATACCACCAGACTCAATACAATCAACAAAACCAATAGAAAGGCCAATAGATTACAGAATACGCGACAAGCAAATAGAGCACTTTAGTTTATTAGAAATGGACAAGCCAATGGATTTTTTTGAAACACTAACATGGAAAGAAGCAATTGAATATGTACAGACTCCTGAAGAAGCGCAAGGTTACCTGAACACGCATATGCATTATGACGAAATGGGCATATTTGAGACATTATTTGGCTACAAGTCAGAAACATTCAAGAATAATCATGCTGACAAGGAAGGTGTTTGCTTGGACTATGCTGTTGCTGCAGCCGCATTGCTTCATGACAATGGATATGATCCACTTTTGTTAGGCATGCAGGGTGACGGCTATCACATGGTGTTTTTGTATAAAACAGAAGAAGGATTATTTGGAGCGCTGGGAAATACGCCAATGCCGCCGACATATTCATCTGTAAATAATTTAGTCAAGGCTTTCAAACTGTATTACGGGAAAAGGTTTGATAAATATGGGGTGCTGAATCTAGACCAGAATTTTCCGAACAAAACATGGATAAATGGAGACATAATACTGCAGCGCCCATGCCTTGATAAAGCAATAGCGGTGGGATAGCACATGTTTTCATGCAAAACTTCTGGCAAGAAAACCTTTTAAGTTTGCTGCGCTAAAATAAGACTATGTTTTTACGGACATTATTGAAGGAAGCAAGGACAAACAACATAAACAACATAGAGGGCATTGTAGATGCACACAGGTTTGCTGAAAAAATACACAAAAATGTAAAGAGGGCTTCTGGAGAGCCATTTATACAGCATCCATTAAATGTCGCTTACATACTTGCAAAGCTGAAGCTTGATGAAAAGACAATAATGGCTGCATTGCTTCATGACACTGTTGAAGATTCGAATGTTTCCCTTGATGAAATAAAAAAGAAGTTTGGGGAAGAAGTAATGCTGCTTGTTGACGGCGTTACAAAACTGACTAAATTAAAAGTGAAAAACGTCGAGGAAGGCGAGGCTGAAAACATAAGAAAAATGCTGATGGCCTCAACAAAAGACATCAGGGTCATAATAATAAAACTGGCTGACAAGCTGCACAACATGAGGACACTGCAGTATCTTGCAAAAGACCAGCAGCAGAGAATATGCAAGGAAACCCTGAATGTATATTCGCCGCTCGCTTACAGGCTCGGGATGGCCAGCATAAAATGGGAGCTTGAAGATTTGAGCTTCAAGTATCTAGAGCCGGAGATGTACAAAAAATTCAAGGAAAAATTTGGGAAGAAAAGGTCGCAAAGGGAACAAGAAATAAAAGTTTTAATCAATGTAATTGGCAAGGAGCTTGAAAGGCAGGGCATAAAGGCAAGAATATATGGCAGGCCAAAGCACTTCTACAGCATATACAAAAAGATGCTTCAAAAGCACAGGACTTTTGAGGAGCTTTATGACCTGATTGGATTAAGGGTAATTGTGAGCAGCATAAAGGAATGCTATGATACCATAGGAATAATCCACAATCTCTGGAAGCCGATACCTGGCGAGTTTGATGATTATATAGCAATGCCAAAGGAAAATTTATACCAAAGCCTGCATACTGCAGTTATTGCGCTGAATCAGCCTGTTGAATTCCAGATAAGAACAGAGGACATGGACAGGATTGCTGAAGAAGGGATAGCTGCCCATTGGAAATATAAGAATATGCCTGGCAAGGAGGGTTTTGAAAAAAAGCTTGGGTGGCTGAAAGAGATATTGGACTGGCACAAGGAAGCTGAGACAACAAGCGAGTTCATGGACTACCTCAAGGTTGATTTCTTTGAAGATGAAATGTATGTCTTTACCCCAAAAGGAAAGGTCATAGCACTGCCAAGGGGCTCTTGCCCACTGGACTTTGCATATGCAGTCCATACAGACATAGGGGGCAAATGCGTTGGCTCTGTAGTGAATGGGAGAATAGTTCCATTGAGGCACGAGCTGAAAAACGGGGACATTGTGAATATACTAACGTCAAAAACACAAACTCCGAGGAGAGACTGGCTGAAGATAGTAAAAACAACAAAGGCAAAATCAAAAATAATCAAGGCAATAAAGGAAAGGGATACCATCCCTGTCGGCAGGATGGAAAAAAAGAGCGAGATTGCTGATGAAAACATGGGGAGCCTTATTGAAATAAAGAATACACCAAATCCAAACATAAAGTTTGCAAGGTGCTGCCATCCAATACCTGACAATGAGATAATAGCATACAACACCGGGGTGAACAAGTATTCAATACACAACATAGAGTGCAAGGAGATTGCTGAAAAAACAGGCCAAAAGATGAGGGCAAGAATAATGCACGCTTACTGGAGGCAGACAGCACTGCCGAGAGTCATGATAAAAATATTGGCAAATGACAGAGTTGGGTTGTTTGCAGACATACTTAATACAGTATCTGCAACTGGAACAAATGTTGATCCTGCAAAAGCCAAAGCAATAAATGAAAATCTTGTTGAGTGCTCATTGGGCGTCTTGCCTGAAGATTTAGAGCATATAAAAGAGCTGCTTCTGAAAATAAAAAAGATAAGGAACGTCAAGACTATTTACCTTGAGAATGCATAATACACAGATTAAATTTTTTGTGTGATCTAAGTGGCACAAATAATTGCTACCCGGCCGTCAGCATTTGATTCCAACAAATTGCTACCGCATGAGGCTAAACCTAATTTATCAAATAAGCTTAACCTAGATAGACCCATTGTTCTAGAATAAAATGTTCTACTGCCATCATCCTCAAATATAGGAATGCCTTGTTTATCTGTTTTTGAAAATTTCTTTCTATCGTTTTTATCTGAAAGTTCTGGAATATATAGCACCTCAGTTTCGTCTCCAAGCAGGAAAACGAGCCCATAACCCGAATCATTGTCTTCTTCCACGCTTAAGCCTTTAAGGGAAATTCTTACAGGATTATAGGGATTAGGCACTATGCCAGTTCTTTTTTTAACTTGCTTTGCCAGGTGCCTTGCAATATAATCATTTTGTTTATATTCATCATCGCCACTTGTTCTTAAAACCAATGCAATGTCTTCATAATGCCCCACAAAAAAGCCAGGATTACGCCGGACAGCGTGCTCTATTTGAGAAGGCAAGGCAAGCTTGGATGAAGCAAGCTTGACAACTGCGAACGGATTTGAGCCGCGAACTAAACCGTGTTTAATTAAACTATATTCAAAGCTATATTCAAAGCCAAAGACATCAAGGGTTCTTTGCGCCCTTTCCTCATATTGTTTTAATTCTTCTTTATAAGCAAGAATTGCTTCCTTGCCATCAAAGAAAGACAGTTTTGGGTATGTTCTATCTTCAGGAAATAATTCTATGTTATTTGGCATGTTTATTATGCACTTTCGGGGCTTATAAATATTTATATTGTTGTCTGTTGCATATTATTAAAAATCATGCACAGCCAAAAGCCAGTTTTTTGCATCTTTTCTTTTGAGAACGCCTTCAATGGAATAAACGCACAAATTTTTTATGCCTGCTTTTTTAACCATCGCCAGGTCTTTTTTGAATTCATCAATATCTTCGTATTCTGGCTCATTTCCAAAGACGCCTGAATTTGCCAAGCCAATTGCAAAGAAATTCCTTTTGCTCATTCTTTTTATGATTGAGCAATAAATCTGCCTGATCAAGCCCCGAAAAGCTTTTGGAAAAAATGTTGTGTAGCAGATGTAATTTTTCGCATATTTCGAGCCAGAATAATATCCAATAGAAAAATCGCCATATCTTTTTCTGATGAAATCTGGCAGCAAGAATCCGCTAAGTATCAGATTGCCATGAAGTTGTTTTATTCTCATGCTTAGATAATCATTGTTTTTCCCGCTGACAAGAGAATAACACAAAAACCACACAATATCTTTTAACAAGCTGTGCTCTCCGCTGTAAATTGGCGGCTCTATATCTATTTTTATATTCAAACCATCAAAATGATCCAGCCTGTCAATGTCTTTCTTCGCAAGAAAGCCAGAAAACCAGTAGCCAGCTCTTCTTTCCAAAATAGGCCATGCGCCAATTGTTATATTTTTGTTTTTTATTTTCTTTTTTAACCCGGCAAATTCTTTTTTATTATGAACTGCAAAATAAATTGACGTTTTGAATTTGATTAACCTGTTCAAGCTTTTAAAATCAATTTGTGCAGGAAATTCACACCAGAATATTATTGGCATTTTGCTCAAAACCCATGCAGCAGCATTATTTCATCTATCTCATTGCTGGATACTGAGCAGCCACGCAGTCTCAAGCCCCATAACAAGCCGTCAAGCAATGTTTTTCTCAGGTCAATATTGGCTATCTTACCCCCCTTTGGGTTGAGATACTGCTGCAAAATCCCCAG
>CAZBFA010000029.1:0-8097 GCA_964491045.1 Candidatus Woesearchaeota archaeon | reverse complement strand
GCGCTAATTTAACTGAAAATCAGAAAAAAGCCCTTGAATTCATTAAAATAAATATATTGAAAAAATATAAGAGCACCGGCATACAAGACGTCCTGGATTATGCTGTTTTTAATCTTCTTGGCTATATCGCAATATTTCCTGGCGGATTGAACAATTTAAAGGACAGCGAAGGCAGGACAATACCTGACTGTTTTTTGATGCCGAGGAACAGCACTTCTTTGGACTTTGCATTCAGGATTCATACTGACATTGGAAAGAGGTTTGTGAAGGCCATTGACGTGAAAAGAAAGCTGCCGATAGGGAAGGACATAGCATTGAAGCACAGGGATGTCATTGAAATAAAAACAAGCTGATCTTACCTTAACCTTATTGTTTCCAGATTTCTTGGCGCGATAGTTTCAACCTTAAAGTTTTTGTGTATGGAACTTGCCAGGTCAATCACCCTTGAAGCCTCGCCATGAACAACAATTATCTTCTTTGGCGGCGGGTCTAGGTGCTTAATCCAATTCATCAGTTGATTCCTGTTGCTATGCCCTGAAAATCCTGTCATTGAGTAAAGTTCAAGGTTCACTTTGACTATGTCCGGCCTTTCCTGGTTGCCAAAGTTTATTTCTTTGTCGCCGTATAAAAGTCGATTGCCCAAAGTATTCGGCGCTTGATAGCAGGAAAATATCAGGCTATGCTTTTTGTTTTCGGCAAGCTGCTTGAAATATTCTATTATGGCGCCGCCTTCCATCATGCCTGATGTTGCTATTATCACGCACGAATCTCCGCTGTCAATCACCTGCTGCTGCTCTTTCTGGCTTCCGACATACTTAAAAACATCAGACAGGAATGGATTATGATCCTTGTGGAATATGCTTTTTCTTATTTTTGGATTGAAATAATCAGGGTATGTTGTGTGTATTGCAGTAATCTCCCATACCATGCCTTGCACATAAACCGGCAGTTTTGGCATTCTCCCCTCTCTTATTGCTTTCTCTATGATGAGCATAACCTCCTGCGAACGCCCTACTCCAAGAACTGGCATGAGGACTTTTCCTCCCCTTTCAACAGTTTTGTTTATTATTGAAATCAATTCGTCTTCTGCTTCCTGCCTTCCTGGCCCAACATTTGTTTTTCCGCCGTATGTTGCCTCCATCATGACTGTTTCAAGCCTAGGGAACATTGTTGATGCATGCTGCAGCAAATTTGTGTCTTCATACAGCAGATCTCCTGAGTACAAAAAATTGTGCAAACCATTGCCAATGTGCATATGCACCAAAGCACTTCCGAGCGTATGGCCTGCATTGTACAAAGTCACTCTGATGTCAGGCGTTATGTCTGTGACTTCCTCATAATTCAGGCATATTGTATGCTTGACCATTGTCTTTACATCAGTGCTTCCATACAATGGGTCCTTTCCTTCTTTTTGAGATATGTTTATCATGTCCAGGGCAAGCAATGCTATAATGTCTCTTGCTGGCGCCGTCATGTAAACTGGCCCGTCATAGCCCATCTTAAACAGGTACGGCAAAATGCCGCTATGATCCAGGTGTGGGTGTGATATTATTACTGCATCAATGTCATTTAAATTAAATTCAGGAGCGTCAAAATGGGGGAACATTGCTGCATCTTGTCCTGCAGGATCTATCCCGCAGTCAAGCAAGATTCTCGATTCCGGTGTTTGCAATAAAAAGCAGGACCTTCCTACTTGCCTGCCAGCGCCCAAAAAGCTGATTCTTATCCATTCATTTTTCCTGTCCCTTTTCCATCCGTCATATATCCTCTTTCCGACTCTGTTCAGGAATTTTCTCCTGAATTCATCATTTTCATACAGGACATACCTTACATTCTCTATTATTTTCGACTTTATCATCGGCGTCCTGCTTATTGTAGGCACCCACAATGTTTGCCTCTTGATTTCTTTTAAGATTTCACCCTGCTTTCCTATGGCTAATCCTAATTTTTCAGCCTCTATTATTACAATTGACCTTTGAGAATCAAAAATTATGTTGGCTATGCCTGCCTCTTTTGGTATTATTTTTTCAATTATGGCTTTTGCCTTTTCTTGGTCCATTGATATGCTTGGATCAGGCCTTAATTCTATTCTCTTCTTGATGTCATTAACAATCTTTTTTATAGTGCCGTTGCTGTTCAGGTAGAAATCCTTGTTCTTTGTATAGAGCACTATATTAGCGCCTTCAAAAACCGAATCGCTGATGTTCTCATCGCTATTTGGTATCTGTTTTAATATTTCATCTATGATATTTGCCATTTTTATTTATGTAAACAAGAAAAATTACACTGTAATATAGGTGTTAATCTCTTTCTCATAAACTTTTTTGACTCCATCTTTGGTTATGGTCACTACATCTATCCCGTTCCCTGTTGCAGCATCTCTCTGGATTGCTGCGTTAACTGCCTGAATTGCCAGTTTAACGCCTTCATTTATGCTTAATCCCTTCTTGTATGAGTTTTCTAAAACACCTATTGCGAACATGAATCCAGAGCCGTCTGATGCATAATCTTCAAATAATGTAACACTGCCATCAATATATAATCCATACAGGTAAACGCCATTGTCATCCCTTCCGCCAAGCAGGAATCCAGTCACGGCAGGTATCAATGAGAATCTTCTTATATTTCCATATATCATCGTTCCCAGCAAGTTTGCTGCTTCTTTTATGTTTGCCTTTCTGCCTCTTCTTACTTCCAAGAGCTTTAACTGCGCTTTCAATACCTTCACCAGAAGCTGGACATCTGAAACCGAGCCCGCTGTTGTGACAGCAATGTCCTCATTGATGGTTACAATCTTCTCTGTTTTCTTCTCTACAATTATTCTTCCTGCTAATGTAGCTCTTCTGTCTGCTGCAAGTACTATGCCGTCTTTGCATACTATGCCAACAGTTGTTGTGCCGGTTTTAAGGATATTATCTTTCATTCTTATGTTCACCAGAACCAGTTGATTGTGTGTTATTTTAGGTTCTTTATATACTTTTCGGTTTTGCATTTCATCTTGATAAGAACCAATAAAATTTATAAGCAATGGTTGTAAAATCCTGGAAATGCACAAAATTACGTTGATTCCTGGCGATGGTGTTGGTCCCGAAGTTGCAGAAGCAATGAAAAAGTGCGTGGAAGCAACTGGTGTCCAGATAGATTGGGACGTTCAGCATGCAGGCTCTGATGTTTTTGAAAAAACAGGAAATCCTTTGCCAAAAGAAGTTCTTGACTCAATAAGGGAAAATAAAATTGCAATAAAGGGTCCGATAACAACGCCAATTGCATCCGGCTACAGGAGCATAAATGTCGCGCTGAGGAAGGAATTTGATTTATACCAGAACATAAGGCCGATTAAACTGTACAAAGGTGTGCGTTCTAAACATAAACACATAGACATTGTAATATTCCGCGAAAATACCGATGACCTTTACATGGGCGTTGAATTTGAGCAGGGCAAGGAAAATACCCTGGGCCTTATAAAAAAAATAAATGAGATGAGCAATCAAGCAATATCGGATGATTCTGGCATAAGCATCAAGCCAATTTCAATTTTCAAGACAAAAAGAATAGTTGATGCGGCCCTCCAATATGCTGTCAAGAATAAAAGGAAGAAATTGACTGTTGTGCATAAGGCAAATATTATGAAGCACACTGATGGCTTATTTTTGAATGTTGCAAGAGAAGTTGCAAAGCAGTATCCCGGCATAGAATTTGAAGACAGGATCGTTGACAATATGGCAATGCAGTTGGTCCAGAAGCCGGAACTGTATGATGTTTTGGTTTTGCCAAATCTTTATGGTGATATCATCAGCGATTTGTGCGCCGGCTTGATTGGCGGTTTGGGGCTTGCGCCCGGCGCAAACATCGGCAGTAGTTATGCAATATTTGAGGCCGTTCATGGCTCTGCTCCAAAGTACAAGGGATTGAACAAGGTCAATCCGGCTGCATTAATTCTGAGCGCAGCAATGATGCTTCGCTATATAAAAGAGCAAAAAGCAGCGAAGATTCTTGAAAAATCTGTTGCAGCAGTCATCAAGGAAGGAAAATATGTCACGTATGATCTCAAAAAAGACAGGAATGATTCGAGCGCTGTTGGAACTTCTGAAATGGCGGACGCAATAATAAACGCAATTAAAAGTAGTCATGGAAATTTCCAAAAATAATCTCCATTTCAAAAAAACAAAATGTATTTAAATGAGGAGAATATAAATTATTTTAAGTAATATTTTGAAAATAGAAATGGAAAAGTCAAAAATCAATAAGAAAAGAGGCAAAAATTCAGTATTCTGCTACGAAGGGAAGAGATATTTCATAGATTCATCCAAAAAGGTTGACTGCACAGCAGATTATTATGAAAAAGGCCAGGTCATCTACATAGACAATCACGTGCCAAGGAAATTTTTTGAGGGCGTTGCAGCGCATGAAATCGAAGAAAGAAAACTTATCAGGAAAGGGCACAGTTATGGGTGGAGCCATAATGAAGCTCAAAAGCTTGAACTAAAGTTCTATGCAAAAAAATTCGGGCAGAAAAAGGCTGAGCAGATGATGAAGGAAGAGGAAAAAGTTGCATATGATATTTATACAAAATATCTCGAGGATGATCTGAAGATTTTAGACAACATCACATTCATGGAGTATAATTCTGATTTATATGATTATGAAAATCAGGGCAAAAAAATAGCAGGCCATGAAAAGACGAACAAGGTTGTTGCTGAGCAAAAGATAAAGTTTCCAAACCGCGGCATATAGAAACCTTTTTAAACTATTTTCTTGGAATTAACCCTCATGTCATTGTATGATATCAAACCATCGGAATTGATTGGAAAAGCCGCGGAAGAGCTGAAAAAGTTGCTCAAGCAGCCAGGCTGGAGCACTTTTGTAAAGACTGGCGTTGGCAAGGAAAGGCCGCCAGAAAATCCGGATTGGTTTTATTTTAGGGCAGCAGCAGTATTAAGGAAGGTTTATCTTGCCAAGGGCCCTATCGGCGTCAACAAATTGAGAGTAAAGTTTGGCAATAGGAAAAATAGGGGTGTCAAGCCAGAGAGATTCAAGCCTGCCGGCGGCAAGATTATAAGAGACATACTGCAGCAGCTTGAAAAGAACAAGCTTATTGAGCAAAAAGCCGTTGGCGTTCATAAGGGAAGAATAGTCACAAAAGAAGGCAGAACATTTTTGGAAAAATTGGCTAAAACATGAATGATTATTTCCAAAACAACAATGCTGCAGAAGATGAAAATTTAAAATTGCAGATGAAGCAAATCGAGGAGTCTGCAAAAAAATATCTGACAAGAGAGGCGTTATTGAGGTTTGGAACCCTGAGGATTGCGCATCCCGAGAAGGCAATGCAGGTTGCTTTTGCAATATCGCAAATGGCTCAATCAGGATTAAATAGAAAAGTCGACGATGCAATGCTTAAGGAAATATTGATGCACTTGCAGGCAGAAAGGAAGGAAACAAAAATAAAATGGCAATGAAACATCCGGCCAAAAAACAAAGACTCGCAAAGAAAGCAAAGCAGAGAAAGTGGGCTCCATTCTGGACAGTGCCGAAGATTTACGGGAGAGGAAGAAGAGTCCATCCTGGAAGGCATACAGCTATCAAGAGAAATTGGAGACGAACAAAGACTAGAGTGTAAAAATGCTTGAAAGAAAATACATAATACCATTGAGAAAGAAATTTTTAAGAGTGCAGAAATACAGGCGCGGCTATAAATCGATGAAAATAATAAAAGAGTTCTTGATGAAGCATATGAAGGTTGCTGATGTCAAGCTTGGCAAGGAGCTTAATGAATTGGTGCTAAAGCATGGAAGGGAAAATCCTCCTGGCAAGGTTGAAGTCAAGGTTGTTAAATTTGAAGAAAAGAGCAAAGATTCTTATGTGAAAGCTAATTTGGTGACTGCAGAAATAAAGGTTGAAAAGGAAAAATCAAAGAAGCCAATAACTGAAAAATTAAAAGAAAAATTGACAGCAAAGCCTGAAGAAGAGAAGCTGGAGATTGAAAAGGAAAAGCATGAGGTGCTTGAGCACGCAAAACTTGAGCACAAGAAAGAGCATATTCCAGAGAAGTTTGGCCCAAAAAAGGCATCTCCAAAAGCAGAAGGAGTAATAGGCGACACTGGAAAAAAGGTCAGGTAAAAATCTGGAGAACAAAAATGGCAAAAAAGCCGAAAGAGCTAACTGATATTTTGTGGGACAGAGATTGCCCTCATATTCAATTGCGGGGTGAATACAGTGCTGAGTGGAACTGCATGCTTCAGGATTATGAATATGGGGAATTTGGTGGAAATACAGGCTACAGATCATGCCTTTATTCTGATCATAATCAATGTCCAATCTATAAAAAAGAGCATAAATGAGAAAGAAAATGACTGATTTAACAGATAAAGCTTTGGATTCAGACGCAATTCTAAGGCGTTTATATCCGGTGCCAACCAATCAAGACAGTCGTTGTCAACATATTGAATGGATGGGTATGGGCCATGGTTCTGAAATCGGCGAATGGAAATGCGGGCTTCAAGAATACACCTATGGAGACTTGCTTTATGGCGGCAGTTCGGAAAATACAGATTACAAGCCATGCAATTGTTCCAGCCATAATGAATGCGAAGTCTATAAGAAAGCACATTAACATTGAGTATTGGCTTTCTTGCAGCAGGTATATCGTTTGCCCATTGTTTTATCATATTATTGCCCATTGATAGAAATATTTATAAACGACTATTCTCTTAAATTAACAAGTTATTAATATTAAAGAACACATGAAAAAAAGCCTAAGTGAAAAAGAACTTGCATTTATATCCAAGCTCGAGCTTGAAAGTAGATATTTCTTTACTAGGAACGACATAAAAGGTAACTTTACAAGTTCAAATGAAATGAATGTTTATCTCTATAGGCTCAAAGCCAAAGGCAGGGTAATAAAGCTGAACAAAACAAAGTATTTCCTTGTGCCAATAAAAGCTGTTGGCAACAAATGGTCGGAGCACCCCTTTATTGTTATTGATGAAATAATGAATGGAAAAGAGTCTTGCATTGTTGGCAAGGCAGCAGCCAATTATTGGAAGCTGATTGATCAGATACCTTTTGAGTTTGAGGTTTACAATACAAGAAAGCATGGAATGGTGAATATTTTCCACTCAAGGCTTAATTTTAAAAAAAGAAGGGCTGTAAACATTCCAAAAAGCATTCTAAAAAAAGTGCATAACCACAGTTTTATAATAGCAACCAAGAAAGAGAGCAAAAAATGGATATAACGTTAGACAAGTTAAAAATAATTTCTGAGAGTAATGGGTTTAATATTAGACTAATGGAAAAAGATTATTTGCTGACTTACCTGCTTTACCTCATTAAAGATGTTAGTGGAATCTATTTTAAGGGGGGCACAGCATTAAACAAAATCTTCCTTAATCATGCAAGGCTTTCAGAAGATATTGATTTTACATTAACTGAAGGTCTTTCAAATGTTGAAAATGAAATCAATGAAAGATTAAAAGGCACAATATTTGGCAAGATAACTCATGGCAAGAGTGTTGATAAATTTGTCAGGCTTATTGTTCATTACAAGCTTTTTCATGATGAAGGAACGATATTTATAGATTTGAATGAAAGGGGAAAACTTCTATGCAAGCCTGAAATGCATAAAATACAGCATTTTTATGAAGGCTACATCCCTGATTTTTCTGTCAAAACATTGTCTAAAGAGGAGATGATTGCAGAAAAAATAGCAGCAACAATTGGCAGGAACAGGCCAAGAGATCATTATGATATCTACCAGATTATTAAAAACAAATTATCAATTGACATAAATCTAGTTAAAAAGAAATGTGAAGCTTCTGGCTATGAGTTTAATATTATCAAGATGTTCAATAAGGCAGACAAGCTAAAAAGTCAGTGGGATGAGGATATGCTCGCATTGCTTTCAAAGCCCACCAGCTTTATTGAAATAATGCAAACACTTGCAAGGCATTTCAAACTTAAAAATGAAAAAGACAGATTAAAAAAGCCTTAAAACAGCAAAATAGCAATTCTAGGATTAGGGCACTAAATTGCAGGATTCTAGTATTAACATTTATATACTGCCTTTTTCTTGGCAACGGCATGAAACTGCCATTTGAG
>CAZBFA010000028.1:0-8406 GCA_964491045.1 Candidatus Woesearchaeota archaeon | reverse complement strand
GGGGCCATAGGAAGAACAGATCTGCCGACAAGCAGGCCAAAAGAGATGCAAAAATCGATAATGAATCTGATGAATCACAAGCATAAGGAAATAGCCCCCGGCCATGATTTATAGAAAATGTTTATTTCCTGTCCATGAAGTCAAACATGCCTGCCCTCGTTTCCGGCTCTTTCACTTTTTCAACATAGCTGTGCTTGAAGTCTTCAATTGCCTTGTGCCTGTTTGCATTTCCATAAGAGAACCTTGATGAATGGCCTTTCCCCTTTAATTCACGAAGCCTTTTCAGCTCTTTTTGGGCATGCGCTTTTTCATGCTCTTCCCGATGCTTTGCTTTCCTGTTGCTTAATACCTTGATGTACAGAAGGTAAATGAATACTGCAAAAAATGCAATTGCAGTGAGGTAATATGGCAGGTCAAGCGCTATTTTTTCACTCGCTTCCAAAGATATATTCTTGAATGCTTTTATTTTGTCATTGTAGCTCACTGTTATGTCATATATGCCGCTTGCCGTTATCTCATCTGCCAAGTCTATATGGACTGATTTTTCCGGCCTTAAAGACAATTTTTTCACAATTGTTATCTGGTTGGGGTTTAAAACTATTTTTATTGGCATCTCAAATTTAATATTGCCTATGTTTTCTATGATGATTGACTGGTTTGCAAGGCTGATTATCAAATCTGTTGTTGTGCCGACCTGAAATGTGGCTTTTGCCCTTAGTTTGGAACTGCCTAGCTTTATTGTGTAAGAGCCTGGCAGCGAATTTATCGGAACAGCAAACTTGGAGATCATCCCTGCTCTTACAGAATCTGAAAAGGCGAGTTTGTTTTTAATATCATAAACTTCAATGCTTACTGGCTCTTTGATTAGTTCATCTGCCTGGTCATAAAGCAATGGAGTTATTTCTAATGTTTCTTTTGGCAGGATTTCATTTGTATTGAGCGACATTTTCAGCTCTTTTTCAATCGGCGTTACAGAGATGCTTAATTTTGCATTTCCGCTGTTTCCATCCCTGTCTTCGGCAAGCAATGTTATGCTGTGCTCGCCTGATTTTATTGAGCTCGACAAAGTAATTGAATATTCAAACTTGTTGTTTTTTATCTGTGCGCTATATTCATTGTCGTCAATCTTTATTTTGACAGTGCCTGTTAGCACAGCATTGTCCAAGGAGCTTTTTACATCACCATAAACCTTGATTGAGCTGCCTGGCTTGACTATTGTTTCGCTTGCCTTTGCTAAAATGGAAAGCCTGCTGACAACAGTAAATTCAGCCACATTTTCAAAAAGCATCTGGTTTCCGTGAATATCTGTTGCAAACAAGTCTATGCTGTAAGCGCCTTCTGGAATTTGCAAAACCTTGTATTCATAATTGATTTTTCCATCCTTTATATCAGCCACATCAACCAAGAATCTTGTATTGTTATCCTTGAAATAGATTTCAGCAGCGCCATTTGCATTGCTTCCATCAAGCTGGTATACATTCCCTGTGAGCTTGAATGTTTTTCCAACCTGCAATTTGCTCCTGTCGATTGAAAAATCTCCCTTGAGGTCTTTTTTGACAGCAAATTCATTTGACCTTGCAGAATCAATGATGGCTGAGCCAGAAACCAATGAAAGCTCAACAACACAATTTCCGGGTGATACGGAATTAGGAATTGTCAGCTTTGGCAGCTGGATGTCTGTTTCAAGGCTTTTCTTTTCGTTTGCATTCAGGCTTATGACTGTGCTTGGCAGATTAAATTTTATTCCACTGCAATCCAATGCAGTGCTTACAAAACCATCGAATTGGACATTTGTTATTATATATCCGGATATTGAAACGTCGTCACCAAGGTTATATATTGATTTGTCAGGGCCGTCAACTGAGATTGATGCATATGCGGCAGGCAGCACAAGAAGCATAAAAAATAGCAATAACCCCTTTTTCATAGTGATGAAAAATAGCTTGCTAATATAAATACCTTACTGTTTAATTAACGCGTGATAAGAAATTTTTTCAAATCTCAATTAGTTAATAAAATTCTGGCTTAGGGGAATTTCTACTTTTTGGCCTTGAAAGGCACTAATTTTGCGCGATATTCCTTTAAAAAATATTCTGCCCAGATTTTCCTGTCCATGCCAATCTGGTCAGCATGAATCCACAATCCAGATGCGTTTTCTGTAAATAATGGATGTTGTTTTAAGGCAATAACCCCTGACCAGACTTCTTTATTATTATAAGGGTGATAAATTGTTAACTTATCTCCATCTTCAAGAACATGTAAGCCTTCATAAGACCAGTTTTCTTCGCATACTGGCTTGAATTGATGGTCATCTGGAGAGCAGCAGCCAGGATTGCTTTTATGCTGTTCTGGCATTGGCGGCATTGGATCTGTTTTTTTGTCCCAATATAAATTGCATTTTGCGCAGCTGTAACGTGTTGTATTTGAGGAAATGAAACGAGAGTCTTGAAATGCCCAATATCCTCCTTCTGTTCCAGTCTCGGCGTAAAAAAACAATTTGCCCTCCAAAGAATTATCATCACCCATCCTAATGTGAGGATTGCTGAGTTTAAGTCTTTTTCTCTTTTTTGCATATGGAAAGTTTAGTGTGATGCCATAATCTTCCATTATTTCGAACCACTAGTTTTATAAAGTTTTTAGCAATTCAAACAAGCATGGATTTGCAAACATTGCGGCATTCAACAGCCCATGTGCTGGCTGCAGCCATAAAAAAGCTGTATCCCATGGCAAAATTGGGCATTGGGCCTAATGTTGAAAATGGCTTCTACTATGACTTTGGCAATCTTGACATAAAGGAAGAGGATTTTGAGGCCATAGAAAAAGAGATGAAGGAAATAACAAAAAAAGATGATAAGTTTGTTAAAATTAAAAAAACAAGGAAAGAAGCTGAGAAGATTCTTGCAAAAGAAGACTTTAAACTGGATCTGTTAAAAGATCTGAAAGACGATGATATTACATTCTACGAATCTGGTGATTTCATTGATTTATGCAAGGGCCCTCATTTAAAGTCAACAAAAGAAATCAAGGCGTTCAAGCTATTGAAGATATCCGGAGCTTACTGGAAGGGGGACCAAAATAATGCAATGCTCACAAGAATTTATGGGACTGCATTTGAAAATGAGAAAGAGCTTAAAGATTATCTGGAACTGCTTGAGCAGGCTGAGAGCAGAAACCATGTCAGGCTTGGCAAGGATCTTGACTTATTCGTCTTTAGCGATGTTATCGGCAAAGGACTTCCGCTTCTAACTCCCAAGGGCGCTTTAATAAAAAGACTGCTGCAGGAATTTGTAATGGCTGAAGAAACAAGGCGAGGATATCAGTTTACAGATACCCCGGTTCTGACAAGAACAGAGCTATACAAGATATCTGGGCATTTGGATCATTTTAGGGAAAGCATGTTCATATTCAAAATAGGCAATGAAGAAATGGCCTTAAGGCCCATGACATGTCCGCATCAGTTTATGATTTATAAGTCCAAGCTGAGAAGCTATAAAGAACTGCCAATAAGATATGCTGAATTTGCAAACCTTTTCAGAAATGAGGCTTCTGGCGAATTGCACGGCCTGACAAGAGTAAGGCAGTTTTGCCTGGCTGATGCCCACATAATATGCATGCAGGAGCAGATTGAAAAAGAATTTGAAAATGTGCTGGACTTAATACAATTTATAATGAATACTTTGGGCATGAAAGGATATTGGTACAGATTTTCAAAATGGGATATGGCAAACAAGAAAAAATATGTTAACAACCCAAAAGCATGGGGCGAAACCCAGGCGATAATGAAAAAGATATTAGACAAGTTAAAGCTGAAATATGTCGAAGCAGAAGGTGAAGCTGCTTTTTACGGCCCTAAACTTGACATACAGATGAAAAATGTTTATGGGAAAGAAGATACTATATTTACCGTGCAAATTGACTTTGCAATGCCTGAAAGGTTTGACATGACTTATGAAGGTGAGGACGGCCGGAAGCATAGGCCATTTGTGGTACATAGGTCATCGATAGGGTGCTTTGAAAGAACAATGGCAATGCTGATTGAGCAATATGCAGGCAAGTTTCCATTGTGGCTTTCGCCAGTTCAGGTGAAAATTTTGAGTATAAATGAAAGAAACATTGAATTTGCAAATGATGTTGAAAGAAAATTGAAAGAAAATGGCATAAGAGTGGAAGCAAACTACAAAACTGAGACAATACAAAAAAAGGTGCGGGATGCACAGCTTGAAAAAGTTCCTTTGATGATAACAATGGGCGACAAGGAAGTTGAGAAGAAGACGCTTGCTGTAAGAACTTCAGACGGGAAAGTGAAGTTTGACGTGAAGCTGGATGACTTCATAAAGGAAGTTAATTTGAAGATAAAAGAAAAGAGTCTTGAGTGAATTCTAGCGCAGCATCAGTGAGGAACGGAGAAGTCGTCGGGAGACAATTAAAAGTGGGGGCTGGCGAGGACTGTATATTGTCCCTCATATGTAGGAAATAAAATAGAAAGCTTTATATACCAGTCTTAATGCATTCTAGATATGCAACTAGAATATAGTCTGCCCTTTTCAGAAACAGTAGAAAAAAGAATAGTCGGGTCTACTGGTGAATATGCTCATGCAAACTTTCCAGAATCACGATATGCAATAGACTTTCTTTTAGGTGTTGGTACGCCAATTCTGGCAGCAAGAGGCGGAAGAGTAATTCGAATAAAGTCAGATTCTGATAATTATGGTTTAGATGTAAAATTGGCGAATGAAGCAAATTATGTAGTAATCGATCATGGTGATGGAACTTATTCAGAATATATCCATCTTGAAAAAGCCAGAGTTGAAGTTCGAGAAGGACAAGACGTCAAAACTGGAGAGTTATTGGGATATTCTGGTTTATCCGGTTGCATGTCACGTCCACATTTACACTTTAATACATTTAAAATTAAAGGTGGAAAAGGTGTGAGTATTCCAGTAGAATTTACCGAGCCAGCCCCTTTGTGATAAGTCTCCCGACGATTGTATCTAATCAATGTTAGGTTCCCTGAGGAGAAACTTGCTGTTAATTTAATCGAGAAGAGGGCTAAGGCAAGCGAAGTGGAGACTGAGGATAGGTCAAATTTTAGCTATTTTTAGCCCTGCCACATCCAGAACCTTATGACTGCGTGCTTTGCAGTGCCCCCGATGACAGCGCTTACAAATACATCTGACATGTAAACATTGGATGCTGCATCTGATGGAAGCTTTTCAGAGGGCTTTATGCAGTCTGCTGTGCTTGCTATGCATAAGCATGTTGGATTATCACAGACTCTAAATGCATAAATAAAGCCAACAGGCTTGTTCTTTTCAAGTATCTGGGCAATGTCTCTTTTAGCATCAGGATTATTGCTGATGATTGAGACTTTTAAATCTTCATCAAGCAGCATTTCTTTTTTTATTATATCCTGCGATGAAGAGACTATATTCGGGGTTGCTGTTATATCAACTTTTTCTTTGGGGATTGCATAAAATGTGACTATGAGAACTATGACTAATGCAATGATGGCTTCAACAGTCCTTAGATAGCCTTTTTTATTGAGCATTTTCACCACGCCCTCAGGCTTATTGTATAAACCCTGCCCAAGGTTGTATCCTCTTTCAATGCAGTTTCCTTTATCTCCTTTGCATATACAGCAACGTCGATAGGGATTGCCTTGATGGTATTATTTGGAGAGCAATTTTTGTCATCCAGATTATCGATGCAAAACTTGAAGTCTTTTGCAGCTGGATAGACAAATTCTTTTTTCAGCTCCTCTCCATAATTGTTTGCTATATAACCAAGCCAGCCGCCGTCGGGTTCATTGTCTATGTTGAGGTCGTAATCCAGCTTTTTGCTGTTCATGCCTTTTACAATTTCACTGACACCCAATGTGAAAGCAGGCATCTTTACGCAATTTTTTTCTTCTCCGGGCTGCTGCGGTGTTATTATGCAATTGACTCCCTGGCCAACAGGCAGAAAGTCCTTAGAATAGAGCAAGTAAAACTTGACCTTTGTAAGAGTGTCTTTTGGTATTGAATATGCGATGTCTATGATGCCGGCTCTGCTGCTTCCCGCGCAGTTTATTGATTTAATGTCAAATTGGACGCTGTTGAAAGACGTGTCAATAACTCTGAATTTGTTTTTATCTCCGCAGATTGGAAAGTTGCCAAGAAACTCGAATCTGGCATATTGTATGTTTTCTTCCACCGCAGTCACTTCACCGCTTATTGGCATCCTTTCGATTGAGTAATAAGTTTCATCCCTTAATTTATCTTCAAGTATTGAAATCAAGTAATCCTTGTGATATGCCGGCTCTGCTCCTGGCTTGAAGAATACAAATATTGAAAGCAAAAACATCAGGAAGATTGCCATGCTTATCATCCAGTCTAAATGCGCCACTGCTTTTTTTGAGGCCATGCTAAAAACCGCCTTTTGCAAAAGTGACTATTGTTGTTGCTATTGTGATTAATATCAATGAATGCAGCAATCCGTCTTTAAGCTTGCCTTCTGAAAACTTGCCTATCATTATTCCTGTGAAAAATCCCTGTATTATAACGAGTGAGAAAAATACCCTGTCAAGATTAACAGGGGCTCCGGTGGCGCCAGAAGAGCCAAAGCCAATTCCGCTCAAACTGCTGCCAATGTCTGCTTCGTTTCCCCCTAATGAGGTTGTAAGCAATGGTGTGAGCCATAATTGCAAAACGAGCATTATGCCTATGAATATAAAGTAAATAATATAGCCCTGCACAACTTGTGAATGGGTGCTTGTCTTTCTTTCTTCTTTTAATCTTTTAACATTGAACACTGATGTTGAAACTGACTCAAGAACATCGCTTATGTCCCCTCCTGACTTATCTGCCTCTATTACTATTGATATAGACCTCTTTATTACAGAGTTTTCGGTGTCGTTGCTGAAATTGATCAATGCCTGGTGTATTGGTATGCCCCATTCTATCTGGTTTGCCAGTTTTTTTATGTAAGGGCTTAAAGCACCATAATCTTCATTTGAAATGTGCATTATAGCTGCAGGAACAGGAATTCCTGATTTTACCGTGCCCACCAGGCTTCGTATAAATTCAAGGAATTTAAGCTCAATCTCCTTCTGCCTTTTCAGCTCTGCGAAAAAATCTATCCAGAATTGCAGCCAGCCAACGGTCAAGGCAAATATTATCATGGAAATGAACCATCTTGTCCTGAAAAAGAAGACAAAGTCTATAGCCAGGATAAATATTGCCAGGAAAATCCCGATGAAGTACTTGTTCTGGAATCTTATTCTCATTTTATTTTAATCAATAAGCAATTTTTTTATCTCTTTAGCAAATTCTTTTGCCCTTTGCAGCGAAGTTTTTGCTTTTGATTGTTTTTCAATCTCAATCGTTTTGTACTGGATTAAATTTCTTTTATTCCTTTCAAAATCAAAAGACTCTATCAATTCGTCGGCTTTAACGCCCGCAAGTTTTAGCGCTTCCTGCTTTGTTTTTTCGTACTCTTCAATCAACGATTCTTTTAATTTTTTTCTTGCATAGACTATTAATGCATCTGAAGTTATTTTATGTGATATTTTCTCTCCAACTTTGTAGCCAAGATTCAATAGAACAGCGTTAGCAAGATAGTACATTGAATAATAAGAACAAACAATGGTCCACAAATCAGAAAGCCCTTTTTGGTTTATTTCTTCTGCCACAATAAGACTTTCCTTTGCATTTTGCAGGAAAATTGCTATGATTTTTTTGTCTGCATTCGCTTTTTTTAATAAGCCTTCACCAAAGTAAGATCTAACATTATTTTCAGCTTCCTTTACCCTCTTTTCATCAAGCATTTGACAATAACCTGTAGTATTCTTCTATCCCAATGAGTATAATGTTATTTTTAATTGCTTCGTTTACAACATTAAACTCTTTGCTCCGCGCCATATGTATAAAATCCTTGTATGTTACCGAAGTTAAATGGATCTTTTTTGGCCAAAGAGACAATGCTGTTTCTATTTCAGTGCCATGATTGCCTACTGCCAGAATATCAATATCAGATTGCCTGTTAGCCATTTTTTTAGCTTGTGAGCCAAACAACAATGCTATCAATGGAAATTCAAGCTCATGCAGCATTCTCTGCAGAACAAGAAAATCTTTATTCTTGAATAGGTCAATTCTTCTTTCATATTCTGCATTAAACACTTTTGGGTTGAATTTATTTGTAAATTCGCATGCCTTTGCATTGCCTGATTTTGTGATCTTAATGAACCCGCCTTTTTCCAATTGAAGCACATTCTCATATGCAATGCGATAGTTAATATCTGTGTTTTCAGCTATCTTTTTTATTGTGAACCTTTTTTCCTTATTGCTTAACAATAACTTTAGTATTTTTACAGCACTTTCCATAATTATTACCTTTTATAATAATACTATTACTTAAAGTAATATATAA
>CAZBFA010000027.1:724-8712 GCA_964491045.1 Candidatus Woesearchaeota archaeon | reverse complement strand
TTTCCTATCTTTGTTTCATTTGCATATATCACATCCTTGTCCGAGCGGTTGTCTGCAATAGGGCAGTAATAGCATCTTGTATTCTTCGAGCATAATCCCGTTATGAACAAGACTGTCTTTTCTCCTCTAACACAGAGCTTGCAGCCTTTTGCTATGTTTCCATTTTTCCATGAATGCCAGGGTGTTTTTTCTGCCATCTTTTGATTTAAGATATGTGTGTGCAGAGAGTGTTACTGTTTAAACCTTTACGTCTAGCCCTTCTATCTTTTTGCTGATTAATTCTGCAGGCACTAAAAGTGCTGCCATGGCACCCGCAACAGCCAATCCCTCAAGAACAATGCCAGTATATGCCCTGTTCTTGGCAGAAGAAGACAGGCTTTTTAGCTGCTGTGTAATGTAACCATCTCGGGCAAAATCAGCCAAGTCATCTGGAACACCATTTGCAAAATATGATCTAAGTTCGGAAAGGTGATTCTCGCTGCTTTCAAATGCTCTTTGAAACATGCTTTGCACTTTAGGACTTTTAATTCCATTATTCAATGTTTCTTTTGATGCGATAAGTACTCTGTTTACCTCATCAATCACCATTGAAGGGCTGTCATTAAAGTACCTGCTAAAGCTTCCATCTTTTGATATGTTAACGTGCAGCTCCTTTATCTTTTTGTCAAACTCGCCTTTGCTAAGCTCATTTTTCCCTTTGTTGTAACCGTATATCTTGGAAGCAATGTACGCCCCCACACCAGCAGCGCCAATCTTGAATAAGCTTCTCCTGTTTGTTTGGCCTTTTGAGCTGGATTCTTTCAGGCCAGTCAATTCTTCATATCCTAAAAGCAAGGCAACTTCGCCGCCATAGAGTAGCATGCTTATGGCTCCCTGTCCGGCTCTGCTTGCATCTCTTTTGTCTATTACTATTCTTTCCAATTTTGTGCCATCTATCAGCTGTTCTGATGTCAAATAAGATGTTTTTTTCAACAGGTCATTTTGCTTATCTTTCCAATTGTAAACGACAGTATGATCTGGAACATTTGATGGCTCTTCCCATACTGTATAGGTTTCTGTGCTAAAAAAGATATGGCCATTGCCATCAGTGTGACTGACAAGCCTTGTGTGTGTTTTCAAGTATTCTTCTTTATAAGCATCATAAAGGTCATCCAGAGAATTTCTAAATTCATTTCCCATCTCGCAGAACCTTGGATTCTGCTTTTGCTCAATTGGTATTGCTCCAGAAATGTCTATGCCATAATATTGTCTTGCCTCAAAAAAGTTCTTTCCGGCAACATACATTAATGGAATTGTGGAAGCTAGTTCTAATGCTCTTCCAATACCGCCATGCAGAAATTCTCGTCTGTTCATGCAATCTTTTGAGATTCAGCACCTTTTAAGTCTTTCTATATGTCACAACTGTTGAGAGAGAACTATTCTGCCCTGATTAATCTTGCCTCAAATCCCAATTCTTTTGCTTTTTGCGTTATAATCTCATTTATTGTTGTATTGTTCCTTTTTGCCTGTGCCAAGGCAGTTTCAAGGTTATTCACAGATATGCTTTTCTGCATTATTCCTAATATTCCTTCGCCGCCAATAAGATTCTTTGCATCGACATCATAAGCAAGAGAGCCGAGGTTTAATGGGGCCAGTCTTAAGTAATCTTTAATGCTTGGCGGATAATCTTGAGGCAAAAGGCCATGAACTTTTTCCAGCGGCACAAAATCTATGGTAAAGCTGCTGCGTTCTTCTCTAAATTTTGGGTTGCCAAGCCTGTTTTTTTCTGCCTTCCAGCCCTTAGGCAGCTCTATCAATGTTTTTGGTTTTTCTATTATGAAATCAATGTCCTTGATAAGGCTGCCTTTTCCATACAAAGAATTAACCAAATTCCTGTAGACAAAGCCGCCAATCAGCCAGATCCTGCCATCCAGGGAATTTTCCTTTACTATCTGCAAAGCCCCATCAAATGTTTCATCTTCAGAAACAATGCTTTCAAAAAGTTCTGATAAATCCTTATACATTTTGCTAAACCCTAATTGGATAATAAATTTGCTCCGGCCGGGATTTAAGCAGGATCCACATCATTTAATTCTTTTTTTATAGTTTCCATATGTTTTTTTAACAGGGGGATGTCTTCTTTTAGTATATCCCAGACAACATTGAAATCAACACCAAAATAACGATGAACTACAATATCCCTTGTGCCAGAAATTTTCTTCCATTCTACCTTGGTATATTTAGCTTTTAATTTATCCGAAATATTTTTAGATGCTTCCCCGATTATTTCTAATCTCCTGATATTAGAATCTCTAGCATCTTTATTGACAAAAAACTCTTTTTTTGATAGTTTTTTTATAGACTCTTCAATGTCATTAATTGCATCAAGTATGTGGTTTATATAAGGAATGTCTTTGTGTAGGGTCATAATATTTTGACCTCTTCTGCTAATATATATTTTTTCAAATAAGGGCTAAGTCCATTATAACTCACCAAATCCACCTTTCTTCCAAGCGTTTCCTCCAGCTCTAATTGCAATCCAAAAAATCTAAGACCCATACCTTTTGTAGGATGTATTAGTATATCTATGTCGCTATTCTTCTTCTGTTCCCCTCTGACATAACTACCAAATATGCCTGCCCTTTTTACCTTATTTCTTATTAAAATTCTTTTGATTTTAGGCAGCAATTTATTTAGAGAATCTAACTTCCCTTTCTTTTTTTGAATATTTAACTTTTTATCCGCCTCCTGTTCTTTCAGCAATAATAATCCTTTAGGCATGTCCCTTCCTAAGTAAATTCTTTCTTTTTTGAAGGTTTTGCCTTCTCTTATGCTTCGGACTCTATAATAATACTTTTTTCTATTTTTTTGCTTTATTTCTGTATATGCCATAAGTTTTATACGGGCACTAAGTTTATAAATTTTTCTATGTGGACGTATAGAACTGCCCAATCTAAGGTCAAATGATTTGTCATTACTTATCTTATGATTTTTTGCTCCCTTTATGTCTTTTTAAAGGTAGATTTGTTCAAATTCATCTGCAACTGATTTGGTGCATCTCGCAAAATTCCAATTCGAGTTTATGTCTTGGTCGGGGTTAAATAAAAATTATTTGCTCCCAGTGAGATTTGAACTCACGTCGCAGCCGCGAGAGGGCCGCATCCTTTCGGTTTTTTAGATTAACCGGGCTAGACTATGGGAGCCTGTAAGTTCTAGCTAAACTCTCATTTAAAAGCATTTTCATAAGAAAAATAGCCCTGGGAAGATTTGAACTTCCGTCAACAGGTCCAGAGCCTGTTATCCCAAGCCTTTTGCATCGCAAAATTTGGCCGCTAGACGACAGGGCTATTTGAAATTTATCTGCGCAGCACGTTTTATAAACTTTCTTGCTGTATGCTTTTGAATGGAAGAGAAAGTCAAGGCAATAATTGGGAATCTTGTTGATAAGAAGCATGTTTACTTGTTTGCTTCTGGCAAGGAAGCTATGCTGCAGATGGCAGATTTGTTCAGATACAAGGGATTTCTGGTTCAGGACCAGTGTTATTCCATATTGCACAGGATTGTTGATGCTTATACAGACATAAAAACAAATTTTGGCCTGATAGAGATGAAAGATTTGCTCTATAAATGCAATAACAGAATTCTTATTGTAAATGGATTGTCTGGCTACTTTGCCCCCCAGCCAAGTCATGAAATAATTGACCTATGCAAGGAAAAAAATTGCTTTGTCCTTAATGATGTTACTGGCAGCATAGGCCTGAATGCAGCTCGGCTTGGCAATTATGCTTTTTGCAGTTTTGATGCAGACTCACCGATTAATCTTGGGTTTGGGGCATTTATGGCAAGCAACACTGAGCTTAAAGTCATTGAAACATTTGAAAAAGCAAGGATGGCAGATCTCCATGATAAAATGGTAAATCTGGACAAGAGGCTGAGGTACCTTTACTGGATAAATGAAAAAGTAAAAAAAGACCTGAATATGTACAATATTATTCATAAGGACAAAAAAGGCATTAACATTCTTGTCAGATTTGATGCAACTGAAGAAAAAGAAAGCTTAATAAATTACTGTCAAAGAAATCAGCTAAGCTATACATTATATCCAAAATATATAAGGCAGAGGGAATATTTTATTTCAATTGATATAAATAAAAAATGAACTTCATAAAAAACGCCATAGAATCTAGGTATGACGAGCTTGCTCACAAGCAGTTCAGAAGGTTCAGCAAGGGCACTTTTGAGAAGCGTGCAATGGCTGAGATAAGAAAATTCAAGGGATCTTACAGTATCAAGGCAACATTTGAATATCTTGATGGAATTTTGCTTTACTTGAGCGAAAATTTTAAAGGTGCTGTTGAAGTAGCTGGAACAGTAGTCGGCTCTTCAGACTTGCTGACAAAAGTCCGCAAGTACGGATTGGAAGGTGTATCCAAAAATGTGATGGGTGTGAGAAAACTGCTGTTAACGCCATCAAAAATAGACTTCTCAAGGATAAAAGACATGCTTTATGAATTCAAGGATGAATTCTTGTTGCTGAGCTTAAAATCAGACAACTTTGAGCTTATTTCAAAGGAAAATCTGCCAAAGCCAGGTAAGTCCAAGAGTGAAGATAAAACTAAGCCAGACAAGATCGATTTTTGCAAGATCAAGACTTCTGATGCCGGGCTGGTGAAATATTTATTGTTTGACTTTTCTGGTGACTTCAAGCAGGCCATAGTGGAGCATACATTTGTCATAGAGGATTTTGAAGTGCCAAAGGAATATGAAAATGATCCTGCCAAAGCAAGGTTCATGGCCAAAAGAAAAGGCAGCATCATAAGAAGATTAACAATTGATGGCAAGCAAGAAGAAAAAACATACAGGTTTAGTGCGTAAAATATTATCTATGCTATTATATTCTTTGGCGGATTATAAGTATTGTATCCAACGCGTCTTAATGTTGATCTAAATTGGCGTGGCAGGCAATTCTCTTTCCACAAAACCCAGTAAGAAGGACTTGTAAAAAGGTATGAAATAAATTCATCTATGGCCCGGACTTGCCATTTTTCCCTGAGTGCATTAAAGATTTTGCGATTCGAGTCCTTCTTGAATAAATGATGGAAGTCACGGGCGCAAGTGCTGACAGATGTGGCATAGAATAATTCATATAATTTCTTCTGCGTATTATAAGACTTGCGCGCAGAGGAAAGCATTTCAGCCTTCCTTTCAGGTGGCATATAGTGAAAAACATCATGCAGAGATTCATGTATTAGTGTCCAGTAATTAATGCGCTCTGCTGGCAATAATATAGCTCTTTCAACCCAAATCCCATACTCTCTTGACAAGGCTTGGCGCTCTTTTTTACTTAATGGTGTCTTCTGATCAGCATTGACATACACTCCATGATAGCTGTAAGAACTATTTTTTGCTATTTGTTGTTGCCAAAATCTGCTTAAATCTTCTAGCAATATTAAATTTATCTCTGATGGGATTAGTTCTTCTTTGACATAGGGTTTTAGCAAATGCCCATCTTGTTTAATGTGCGAAGGAACAACCAATCTACCTTCTAAACCAGATGGGATACCATCAGCTCCAAGCCTAAATACTTCAACTTTCTTTGTCATATTAGCCTGTTAAAAATAAAAAAATCGCCCTCGGAAAGACTCGAACTTTCGACAACCTGATTAACAGTCAGGTGCTCTACCTGTTGCTCGCCACCAGTGGCTCTGAGCTACGAGGGCTCATCCCAAATCCTAGAAACTAGCTTTAAATAAGTTTCTATATGTAGATAACTTTATGCCAGAAAATCTTGCTCTCCATATTTTTCTCTTAAAATATCAAAGCAAGCCTTGCTAAAAAAGAATATTTTCACTGCCCGCATCCATTGTCAATCAGGCCATTGCAGTCATTGTCAAGATTGTCGCATGATTCTAATGCTCCTGGATAGAACTTTGCATTTATGTCAAGGCAGTCATCAGTATAGCAAGAGCCATCATTGTCTTTGTCTTCGCATGTTAGATCAACGCCGCATTTTATTTCAATGACATCAACATAAGAAGTTCCTGACAGCCCGGTGCTGGCAATTATTTCATCTTTTTTATTAGCAAGTATGTTTCCAGCTGCAACAAATATCTCTCCGCCAGGGTTATTGTTTGCAAATGGCTGTATCTTGTATAATATCTTGCCATTGGTAGCATAAACATTCAGCACATTGCTATCCTTTCCAGAGCCGACTATTATCTCTTTTTTGTCGCCAAATACAAAATCTCCAACAGCAACTGGAACTAACCCGTTCCTTGATTCAATCGTCTTAAATTCTTTCAATCTTTTGCCCCTATGATCAAAAATAGCCACTCTTGAATTTCCATCCTTCCCAGTTCCAGCAACAATCTCATTTTTTTCATCACCAATTACGTCACCAGCTGCAACAAATATCTCTCCGCCAGAATTTTGGCCTGTAAATGCCTTAAATTCTCTTGCAGTATTTCCATCATTGTCAAATATTCTTATGAGTGAAGAGCCGCCATTTCCAGAGCCAACTATCAGTTTAGGCCTTTTATTGCCGTCCAAATCTGCTATTGCAACACTGACTTTGCCGGATGGATTTTCAATTTCATTGAACGCAGTTATTGTTGTTATTTCATCTCCATCATGGTCAAATACCCTTACCAAAGACCCGCCAAGGTTGCCTGTCCCAGCTGCAATGTCCATTATTGTGTCTTCATCAAAGTCGCCGGCAGCAACATATACATCCCCATTTGGATTTTCATCTTTGTCAAAAGCAGCAAATCCAAGCAAATTTTTGCCATAGATAGAGAACACCCTTATTCTTGAATTGCTTGCATCTCCAGAGCCAGTAATAATGTCCTTCTTCCCATCAAGATTCACATCTCCAACTGCCACGCTGACTTTTCCAAGAACGTTTTCATCCTCATTAAACGCCTGCAAGCTTTGTCTGCTGTATGGCTGGCAGGAATTTTCAAATAGAGCATTGCCAGTTATCCTGTTGTAGTTCATGGCCAGCACTACCAGAAAGGCCAGCAGGAGTATTGATACTATAATTATGCTTCTATCGCTCATCAAAACAAATATAAGTCAATTTCATATATAAACTTTATGGAGCACAAACAATTCGTTATAAGTTTGATAAGGCATAAAAGGGAATTAGCCAGCATAAGTGATGATTTCATCAAGCCAATTCTTGATGAGTATATTGAAAAAAATCAGGCCTTATGGAGTAAAATAATCAATCATCCGAAGATTGAAAAGTCCCGAGAGCTTAAGATTCTAGTGAAAGACATAAGAAAAAGGCTTCGCGACGTCTATGGCGCATTCAGCATAAATCTTAACAAAAGGAACAAGCTTCTTGGTGAATTGGGCTCTCTTGTAAACAGCAATGCAGAGCATGAAAAGATAGTGGAATTGCATAAAAAAATCCTCATGACTCACAGGTCAACAAAAGAAAGGTTAAACCATTATTCGGAAATATATGGCAAGATATTCTCAATTACTGGAAAGCCAAAGCACATTCTTGACCTTGCTGCAGGATTAAACCCATTGTCATTGATATTCACAGATTTAAAAGACATAAAATGCACTGCAGTGGAACTGACAGATGAAGACTGCAGTTTTCTCAATCATTACTTCAAAATTATGAAAATTGATGGAACGACCTTGAAGATGAATCTGCTTGTTGAAAACAAATTTCCAAAGGCAGATATTTGCTTCATGTTTAAGCTTCTTGATTCACTGGAAACAATGAGAAAAAATATAAGCAAGGATTTGATAAGTAGCATAGATGCAAAATTTATCGTGATAAGTTTTCCAACAAGAACATTATCTGGAAAGCCATTAAGCGCCAAGAGGCTTGGGTGGTTCAGGAAGCTTGTGGATATTCATGAAGAATTTGAAGTGCAAAATGAAATATTTTTTGTTGTTAAAAAATAAGTTTTCCTAATGTGCTATTTATGATGCCTCAAGCCTTTAAGGAACTTTCCAACCCGTTCCATTGCTATTTCAATCTTTTCATA
>CAZBFA010000027.1:0-714 GCA_964491045.1 Candidatus Woesearchaeota archaeon | reverse complement strand
TGTTGCAAAACTGCATCGAACATACCCCTCTCCAAAAGGCCCGAATTCTGTTCCTGGGATTACAGCAACCTTTGCTTTTTCCAGCAGCAACCTTGCAAACCTTGAAGAGCTTTTGTTGAACCTGCCGATGTTTGAAAATGCATAAAAAGCCCCATTAGGCATTACTGTTGAAAGCCCCATTTCATTCAAGCGAGGAACAATGAAATCTCGTCTCCTTTTATATTCTTTAACCATGCTATCTATATGCTTTTTGCTTAGAGCTAGTGCCTTGGCAGCTACAATCTGTGATAAATGCGGTGCGCACAATGTTACATAATGATGATCTTGCGCAACTTCTTCAATGAACTTTCTTGGCCCGAGGCAGTAACCTACGCGAAACCCGCACATCGCATATGTCTTTGAAAAACTTTGGAATGTAACAGCATACTTCTCCATTCCATTTAAGCTTCCAATAGAGACATTTTTCTTGCCATTATAGACAATCTTTTCATAAGCCTCATCAGAAAATACATAGCAGTCATTTTCAACAGCAATGTCCGCAACACCCTCTAGAACATTGCGAGACAAAACGTTTCCAGTAGGATTTGATGGAGAATTAATGATAATTACTTTGGTTTTTTTCTTATTGACAATTCTTTTCAGCTCATCAAGATTTACCTCCCAGTTTTCTTCCTCTTTCAATTCCAGGAATTTTGGCACTCCATTTACCAGTTC
>CAZBFA010000026.1:1511-8783 GCA_964491045.1 Candidatus Woesearchaeota archaeon | reverse complement strand
GAATTCCTGTGTGATGAGCCAGTATGCAAAAAAAGCCCTGGCGAGCAATGATTCCAAAAAATTCAGCTATCTTGTCTTTGGTGGCATACTTGGCGATAATCCCCCAAAAAAAAGAACAATAAAATATTTTAACAGCTTGAAATGTGAAAAAAGAAATCTTGGCAGCGGACAGATGAGCACAGACACGGCTGTTTACGTTGCCAAAAGCATCGTTCATGGCAAAAAATTAAGCGATTTCAAGTTTGCTGATTCAATTGACATACAGCTTGGGAAGTACATGTCTGTCAATCTTCCTTTCAGGTATGTGATTGTAAAAAACAAGATATTGCTGCCGGCTGGCCTGATAAAACATTTGAGCAGGCTGAACACGCCATGAAATTATTCAAGAACAAAAAAGAAATCGCGAATAATGTTGTTGTTTTTGACAGCGCACTTGCAAAGTTTCTTGGCCTGCGTTTCAAGGCTGTCAAGAAAGATGCTGCATATCTTTTTCCAGTTTCGCAATATTCACTTTGCATTGTCGACACGTTTTTTGTCAAGCAAAATATTGATGTATTCTTTCTTGATAAAAGTTTAAGGGTTTTAAAGGCAAGGAAAAACATTTCGCCATTTAAGCTCATCATGCCCTGCAAAAACACCAAGTTCATTCTGGAAACAGCCGGCAACAGCAGCATAAAAATGAATGATATTGTAACCTTGGTTTGAACTGTAGCTAATCTTCAACAATCAATCTGCCCTCCATCCCGCCTTCTCTATGCCCCGGGACGTTGCAGTAAAAGGAAAACTCTCCGCCTTTGTCAGCAACAAAGCTTGCATTTGTTGTTTTTCCATTCAACAAAGCCAGATGGACATCAAATTCATCAATGTCGAATGCATGGACTATGTCCAGATTTTTAATGCTCATGTCAACATTCTGGCCTTTCTTGACTGTTATGATTTTTGGATCAAATCCCATGCTGAATGCATTAATCTGCAGGGTTTGGTTTGGCTCGAGCACAACATGCCTTTCCGGAATCAAGAACATATTCAACGGCCCAGGTATAAGATAAAAAAGCCAGAAAACAGCTATCAACAAAATTGAGCTTATTATTATTGCCATTCCAAGTGTTTTTTTCTCATATTTCTGTGTTAATCTGCATGCAAAGTAAATGCTCCATATCATTCCGGCTAAAAGTATTGCATATTTTGATATGGCAATAAAGTTGAAACTTGCATCAAAAAAGGTGAAACCAACTAAATACGGGCTTAAAAAGCCAAAGACTATTGTGAAGAACATTATGCCAAAAACCAATGGAAGGTAAATATACCCGTTTCTTTTGGTGCATTCAGCCATGTTTGTTTTGAATAAACTTTTCAAGATGCTGTTTAATGCAGTAAAAATCAACAAGACAAGGCCTATTGAAACAATGAAGTCAGCAGTTCTCAATAGTGCTCCATTCAAGTTCAGAAAATCAAAAAAACCCCTGAAAAATTGTGTTCCTTTTGAATTCAGGATAAAAGCCAATCCCAGCAGGGCCATTATGAACATTGACTCGCTTGCCTTGAAATCAACTTCATCAAGAATTTCTTTTCCAGGCTTGACAAATTTTATCTCTGGTGAATCATGCTGGCAGTTTTTTATGCATCTTGCGCACAGCAGGCAGTTTTTATTGCTTTTTATGGAAGGAACGCTTATGAATGTTGGGCATTGCCCTGCGCTAGCTCCCTGCAAGCATTCTTTTTCAACACAAACACGGCATTTATCTTCCTGTGTTCTTAAGCCCATGAAGGAAAGCCTGCTGAAAACACCAAGCAGTGTTCCTATTGGGCAGGCCAGAATGCAAAATCCCCATCTTGCCAATAAAATGCCTGCAATAAATGCCGTCAAGAAAAACAATGCAAAAAATACCAACGTTATCTTTTCTGAAATAAACAATCCTGAAATTTGCTCTGATAAAACTATGAAAAAAAACAGGATGTATGCTATAAAGCCCCATTTGTATATGTTTATTGTTTTTCCCTTTCTTATTTTTTCTCCAGCCTCATTCATCAATCCTATTGGGCACAAAAACCCGCACCAGATTCTGGAAAAAAACAGCAAGGAAATGTACAGGAATGGCCACCATAATGTCCATACCACAAACAAGGCCCAGTAACTTGTGAATTTAATGCTGAACAGCTTTATTGTTCCAGAATAAAGCAAAAGCGACAAGAAAATAAAAAAAATCAGTGTTGCAATCCTTAATATTATGGGGAACCGCTTGTTCTTCAATGCTCTTTGAACAAAATTTGCCACATTATATTTCCATGAATAGTTCTGCTTGCCCGTTTTTTATGGAGTAGATTTTGAATTTTCCAGTTTTTGTTCCAGACATTCCTGCAGCGCCCGGAGGCATTCCTGGCAAGGCTATGCCATCTATGTCTGGTTTTTCCTGCAGCATTTTGTTGACTGCTTCCAATGGGACATGCCCTTCAATAAAATATTTCCCTGCAACAGTTGTATGGCAGCTCCTCATATTGTCTGGAATTTTGTATTTGTCTTTTATAGGGCTGACATCTGGCACAGCATTCACTTTGAAATCCACTTCCTTGCTATCTAAATAGCCGATATATTCCATGCAGCATCCGCATTGCTGTGATTTGTATACAATGAAAGTTGTTCCGCCAATAGAATCTATTGATGTTGCATTTCCTGTTGAAGTGCATCCAGCTACAAGCAAAACCATCAATAGCAATACAGCAATGAGCAGCATTGTTAGCTTTTTCATCTCTTTTACAGAATTGAAACAGTTTATTTAATTACCTGTGAAACTAGTTTCTTATCTTCTTATTGCGCACCAAAAACAAAAACATAAGGTTTAAAAGCCCAAAATGCGGCTAAAACTGCGTAGGAAAGTAGCTAACCACGGCATTAAATTGCTGAGGAAAGTCCGTCCGCTGGCCTGCAAAGGCTCGTAAATGGGTTGCTTCTGAAAGGAAGTTCCAGAAATGGAAGGCAACCACTCAGAAACGATACAGCTTTGATTGCGAAATGATAGCTATGCTTGATCATGCGTTAAAGTTTGGTGAAACGGTGAGTCCCGATCGGCGCAAGTCTTTAAAAGACGCTTAGTCGAATGTTAGCATGGTTTTTCCGCTTAGTGTTTATTTCAGATAAATGCAAGGAAACCAACAAAAGACGGCTTAAGCTTTCCTACACTTAATTTTTTTCATAAATTCTTCTTCTATGAAATTTAACATTCCTGGTATAACCAAACATTGCGGCGCTTTGTTTAGCTTTTTTTTATCAAAAGCCAGCAGTTCTTTTGCGCTGCATGCAATTATTTCGCTTTCTTTTGAGCCAAGTGCAAACAGCGCTATGCAGGGCTTTTCTTTCCCAAATATTCCCTCCTTCCTTTTTTCTTCAACGCGCAGGAAATATTCTGCTGCGTCCTTCACATTCATGTGTTTTCCATTTTTCAGGTCCAAAAGAACCAATGTGTGCATTCCGTTGTTCTTCTTCAAAACTTCATATGGCGTTTCTACGTTTTCATTTTCAAAAGGTATTGATGTTGCATTTCCAAACTTGTATAGTGACAGGCCCGATTCAGCAACAGCAGTAAAAATTGAAGAGCCATGTATTATTTCATAATCAACATTTTTTTCCATGCATTCAAGCAGCAGGGTGTTGTGTGTTGTTGCGCTCAATGCATCTCCAACAACAAGCACCCCTATATTTTTCTTTTTTGCTTCCTCAACAATTTTTTTTGACTTTTCTTCCAAGTCGCTTCTTGCAACTTCATTTACTTCTTTTCTCAAAAATTCAGCAATTTCGTTGGTTGTGCTTTTGTAGAAGTTTGTATATCTCTCCAGGTACAGGACATCGCATTTCTTGGCTGTCTGAACAGCCTTTATGCTCATGTCCTCCTTTTCAGCAAGCCCGATGCTTATCAAAAACAAGCCCATTTTCCATTTCCTATTGTGCTAATTTACCTTACATTGGCAACCAGTGCGCCGGCAGCAAATGCAACCAACGCATAGCTGTCAAAATCAAAAAATAACAGGGCAATTGGCAGCATAAACAATATAAAGTTAACTAAAAGCGCTCGCAGAAGTTTTACGTGGTTTTTTATGTGGTAATATCTTATTGTGCCAAAAGGCAGGCCATAGAGATATACCAAAGGCAGTATTGTCATGCTATTTCCAATTGCAATTGAAGCCACGGCCCCAAAACCCAAGAAAAGATAGTTTAACCTCAAAAAGTGTGCTATTAAAAAACCAATCAAGAACAGCATCAGCAAGGCTAATGAAAATTGCTTTATGCCTAATAAGAAAATAACGGCGATGATCACAAGAATAAAATTTTTGAACAGTATGAAATATCTCTCGCCTTTTTTCAGTTCCTCATAAGTGTGCCTGCCGATGAAAACTCCCACGGCAACGCCAAGAAAGGCAAGCATCATTATTATTATATCCATTATCATCTATCTTCTGTCAATCTTGCAAAGTTTAAAAGCTTTTCTTGCCATTTTTAAAAGAAAAACAGCACCAGCAAGGCCAGTATTGCCATGTTCCCAAAATCAGCTATTGATGTTGTTATTGGTATCAAAAAATTATTTGGGTCTTCCTTCTTTTCATACAGCTTTAATCCTATCACAATTGCCATGACATACAGCAGGCTTACAAGAACAAGCACATCAATAAGCACGATGAAAAATATTTTTGCCGCCATGGCTATATCAATTGCATTGCCCATAAATTTAGACATTATCAAAGAAGTTACAACGCTTAGCACAGTTGTTATGGCAGCAACCAGCATTATTTGGCCAAAAAGCTTTCTTACTGATTCTTCTTTCAGCCAGTGCTTTTTTATTTTGCCTTCATAAAGCATTGTGGCAAATTTGGATGATATTATCGTTCCATAACCGCCGATCATCCCATTAAGGGCCGGCAGCATTATCACCAATGGCATGATTGAAATAAATATTGTTTTTATCTGCTCAATTGCAAGCCCGCCAAAAGAGCTTATTATCGATGCAAGCAGAAGGACTTTGATGCTTTCCTTGATTATTGTCCTTGGCACATTGCTGTGCTGTCCGTATTCCTTTATGTAAAATAGCGTTCTTTTTGATATGTTGTGCTTCTTGTGGATTTTATGCAGCAGGTGATGGTAGTGCCTTCTTTTTATTCCGCATAGCCTTTCCAGCTTCTTTTGCAAGTGCTTTTGTATTTTCATAATATCACCAATGCTATCAATAATGAAATAATGCTCGTTATGTCTCCTGTTGTTGTTATAAACGGCCCCATGATGTTATTTGGGTCATGGCCCTTTCTGAATAGGTAAAAAGTGGCAAAAAAAGTCAATGGTATCTCAATTGCATTTGCTATTATGCCTGCTATCAAAGGCATTAGTATTATTTTTGCTGTTGCTATGCCAAGCAGGAGATAATTAAAAGAATATGCAATAAGGCCCAGCATTAATGAAACAAAAACAGCCAGCAGGAATGAAGCGACAAAATTGCCATGTATTATCTTTGTTTTTGTCCTGTTCGGCTTTATTATGCCAAGAAACAGGCCAGAGCTTAATCTTGATGCCATTGAGCCGCTTATGTTCCCTCGCATCTCCAGAAAGCCGGGCAGCAGTATGAACATGCCGGGGATAAGCAGCAAATTGTCTGTATAAACAGCAAGAACTATGCCTGCAAGCAGCCCCCCAGCAATTGAAATGAGCTGCGAAGAGAGCATTTCTTCAAAGGTTTTATCAAAAAAATCCATATTACACTAAAATAGACTTTGCAAAAGTTATAAACGTTTCTATATTATGTATTATATATGTTGTTATCATACTAAAGTGGTCATTATAAAGCAAAAGCTATATAAATTAATCAATGTTATAATATAGCATATTAATTAATATAAAAATAGGGGGTGTTTAGATTGGCTATAGCAGCTACAGACTTTTTAGATCCATTGGTCAACCTATGGAATAGCTTTGTAACAGTGATTCCTGGGTTGGTGTTTGCCGTTGTTCTTTTGGTTGTTGGTTATTTTGTTGCCTTCATAATCGCAAGGGCATTGAAAATAGTGATGATGAAAGCAAAGCTCGACCAGAAGATAGAGCAGGCAAAAATCAGCAAGGCAATTGGTTATATCAAGGTTTCTTCCTTGCTAAGTGAGCTAGTCAAGTGGTTCTTGTTTGTGATATTCCTGCAAGCAGCAGTTGACAAGCTTGAGTTAGGCACTTTATCTGATGTGTTAGGCATGTTTGTTTTGTGGGTGCCGCATGTTATCGTGGCGGTTTTGATTCTTGTTGGCGGTTTATTGCTTGCCCAGTTTGTCAGATTAAAAGTGGAAGAGCATGCTAAAACAGAGCTTGCAAAAGTGGCGTCTCATGCATTGATGGTTGTCATAACGGCAATTGTCTTTATAATTGCGCTCGACCAAATTGGCATTGAAGTGGACATATTGAAGAACCTTGTCTACATTTTGATTGGCGCATTTGGAGTGGGTGCTGCATTGGCAATGGGCTTGAGCTTTGGCTTGGGCAACCAGAAAGAAGCCAATGAGATGCTGAGATCATTAAGAAAGAGGCTGTAAACCTCTTACTTTTCTTTCTTTTTTTTGTTAAACATCAAAGAGATATTTTGCTAAGTCTGCCTTTTTGTTTCTTATTTCAATCCCCTCTTTTCTTAGCAGTTTTATTTTCTCTTGACTGCCCTGATTAAAGCCGCCAATAGACCCATTTGAATTTATTATGCGATGGCAGGGTATGTCTTTGCTTTTGTTCTTGTTCAGTGCATTCCCTACCGCCCTGTAAGCCCTGCAGTCCAGCCTTTTTGCCATTGCCTTGTAAGTTGAAACCCTGCCTCTTGGTATCTTCTTTGCCATTTCAAAAACCCTTGCAGTAAAATTGCGTGCTCTCATAGAAACGTTTATATTGGCTGTTTTTTTAAGGCTTGTCATGGAAAGTGATACTTCAATTGAATATGATCTTGAGCTAAACAGGGTTGTAGATGAAATAAAGAAAAACAGGCATAAAACGGTTTGCATCCAGCTGCCGGATGGGCTGAAAATCAAGGCAACTGAAATAGCTGATTATATCAGAAAGAATACAAATGCCGGTGTTATTATATGGCTTGACTCTTGTTTTGGCGCCTGCGACATTACTCAAATAGATGTTGATTTATTGGTTCAATGGGGGCATTCAGAATGGACAAAGCAGTAATAATTGGCCTTGTTCTTGTATTTCTTGGCATTTTAATCATTTTTTCAAGCAGCATTTTTGGCAGTTTAAGCAATAAGGTTGATATAAAG
>CAZBFA010000026.1:0-1501 GCA_964491045.1 Candidatus Woesearchaeota archaeon | reverse complement strand
TTTTGATTCTGCGAAAATAAAATCTGCTGGCGGCTTTTTTATCGGCCCAATTCCCATATTCGGCTTTGCTTCAAACAGGAAAATGCTTTACTTGATGTTTGCAATAGGGGTTCTTTTGTTCATTGCTTCTTATTTCATTTCAAAGAACTTTTAATGCCTAATTTCTTGTTATTGGGCTATTGTGGCAATGAAATAATCCAAAAAATCTTGAGACTTAACATCTGTGCAAAAAGAGGCATTACTTTCTATATGCTTTCCAGGTCTTTCTTCAAGAACAAGCATCCCTCTCGTATTTTGCCCTTCTGTTTCAACATGTGCGCTTATATCTCTTTTTTCAAAAATAGACGGCATAATCACATAGCCAACAGCAAGTGGATCATGGAGAGGGCAACCTGGGAAGCCAACAACGCCAATATAAAATTTAAAAAAATAAACCAGGAAATACCCATTGGCATTGCCATATTTAAAGACAGCATTCTGCAAATTGTATGGGATATTGAAGAGCCTGTTGCTTTTTTATTAAGAAGTAAGCAGCTAGCGCAGCAGTATGAAGATTTCTTCTTTTCTTTATGGAATAGAAATTAATTCTCTACTATGATGTCAGCAGATTCTTTTGTTGGCAGAACATGCTCTAGATACATCGGCTCTGCAAAATTATGGAAGAAATCCAGCACGTTTTCCTTTGTTCTGCCTCTTTCTTTTATGTCTCTTTCCATTCTTCTTTCCAGCCTTGTTTCTCTTGTTGCTTCTACAAATACCTTTATGTCCAGGACGTCCTTTATTATTTTATTTAATGCAAACAATCCCTCAATTATCAGTATCTTGGCAGGCTCAAATTTTTCATAGCCAGCCCTGTCATGTGTTTTAAAGTCATAAACTGGCTTGCTTATGCTTTTGTTTTGCTTAAGCGCCAATAAATGCTCCATTAGCAACGTTAGGTCAAGCGCGCTTGGCTGGTCAAAATTGCTGTCTTTCATTCTTTCTTTGCCGACATAATAGTCGTCCATCGAAAGCATTTTTGCGTTTACTTGCTTTGCGATGAATGTTTTTCCTGATCCGGTTCCTCCGGCAATGCCAATTAATACAACGGCCTTGTTTTTCAGAAGTGTATTTGCCCGTTTTGTTATTTCAGAAACAGCCTTGTCAAGGTGCATTTTGCTGTTTTTCCTTGTACTTTTTCTTTTCTTTTTCCTGCTCTTTTTTCATAAGGTTTTCATCAAACAGGAATTGCTTACCGCAGTATACGCACCAATAAACTCCATGAAAGAAATTGTCGAATTCATTTCCACACCTGTTGCATTTTGTCATTTTTTTGTTAAATTAAGCAGTTCTGTTACATCCAGTTCCAATGCTGCAACCGGCATTTCTATATTGAAGTTATTTAAAACTTTCGGATGCATCTCGCCTATGGTGGCTATTTCTTTTCCATCAACAGCAACACTCCCCGCCCTGCCGGGAATAAAGCTTGAATGATCTGTTTCTTTGATTGCATACTTCAATC
>CAZBFA010000025.1:0-8872 GCA_964491045.1 Candidatus Woesearchaeota archaeon | reverse complement strand
GAGAGGCTGAAATTTATTGATCTTTATGTCAAATGGCTTAAAAAAACGCCGAATAAAAAATGGAGCGCGCAGCAAAAAAAATTGATGGATTAATTTTATGCAAAATTAAGGGTACACGATGAAATTATACTCGTTTGTGAACACGTCCTGGCAGGTTATGTAGAACTTGTTGCTGTCTTCAACCAAGGCCGCTTCATGTATCTTGGCATTTTCATTTGTCATTCTCGTGCCATCTCCAAACTTGAACGGCTTCAATGTTGAATACTCGCAGGTTGTTACCTCATTCAGCTCAATATGCAGCAGGCTTGCTGTTGCATCCTTGAATATGAATATTAATTTTGGCGCTTCCAGATCTTTTGTTATCTTGAATTTTATGCTGCTTTTTGCTTCGTTTCCTGCCACATCATTGCATATTATTGCATAATCATATGTTCCAATGTTAAGAAAAAGGTCTTCGAAATGATAATCTGCATTTGTGTTCTTAAATTCCACATTAGGGGCATTTCCTAGTTTGTAGCCGCAAACAGCTTTTCCGTCTTGCGCCCCCTCTTGCGTGAAAACTTCCAATGTGACGTTATTTGACAGTATTTCCCCGCTCGGGCTTGTTTGGTTTATCAATAATGGCTTTGTGCCGATTAAATTGAACTTGAAGCCTTCCTGGTTGACATTATTGCTCAGATCCTTGCACCTTAAATAATAAGCATTGCTGCCCTGCTTGATGTCCTTCAATGTTGTCTTGCACTCATATGTTGTATAGAATAATGAGGCTGTCATGAATCCTGATTGAGAGCAGGTAAATTCATTTTTCATGCTATCATATTCAACATCGTTGCTTGAATATCTGCATGTTCCTGGTTCATTGGTGAAAATGCTGAATTCAGTTTCCTTTATATTTGCAGCGAGATAGGCATTGTCTTTCAATGAAGCTGCCTCTATTATTGGCGGTGTCAAGTCCTTTCCAGGCTTTATCTTCAGCTTTATGTAATAATCCCTGTTGTTCTTGTTTCCGGATGCATCCATGCATTTTAGGTATAATGTATACAAGCCATGTGTCTGCTTTAATGCTTCTTCACTCGCTAGCTCCTGCGGCAGTGAAACTATCATTGTCTGGTTGTACAGGAACAAAGAGCTGCCGAAAACAAATGGCATATCATCATATTTCATTGATGCGTTTGTTGAGTACTTGCATGTTGCCGGCTCGTTTGTGTTTATGCCGATGCTTAATGGGCTGTAAGGGTCTATCCTTTCATTGATTTCAAAGCCAATTGTTGCCCCTGCATCTTTTATAGTATATCCCTTTGTTAATGCATCTTTGTTAGGAGTGATTATTGGAGAGTTTACATCATTCGGATGCATGTTTATGCATTTTTCATCGCTTGTTCCTGGATTGATTAACCTGCATGTCTGGCCTAGAGACCTGCACTTGTATTCTGAGCATGGCTTGAACTTTTCATTGCATTTTTCGCAGTCTTTTCCTCCCAGTGGAGCGACCCATGGATTGCAGACTGTTGCCACTTTGTACGTTTTGTATTTCGTTGTTATTGCATCTATTGCGGAGTATAATGTAAACAGCCATGATGCACCATTGATTGCTGGACCAAACCATCCTGGTATTGAACCACCAATGCTTGATAGAAAACTGCCTTCTTCAGATGCTTCTGGTATCTTATCAATTTCGTTAAGTGCAGATTCTGCTTCAGTTCCTTCTAGGGCATTTCCAGTTATAGCATCAATACCAATAACGCTTCCGGTATCTTCTGGTGTAATTGTTAATGTTGGTTCTTCTGGTGTCGTAGATGTTTGTATTGTTTCGGTTTCTTCTTCTGGTGTAATTGTTAATGTTGGCGTTTTTTCTGTTCCTGCGCTGAATTGTCCTTTTAAGAGGTTCCAGCCTTCTTTTAGCAAGCCTGGCCCGCTTGTCGCTCCGCTCCAAAATGCTTTTGTGAAAGGCTCATCAGTTCCAAGAGTGCCTAATCCTTCAATCAAGCCAGTGCTTGCAATTCCTAATAATCCAACCCAGCCATAATTGTCTGAAAAAGCATCAAAGAAGCTTGGTTTGTCTGCTGATCTGCCTGCCCTTGCCAATGCTGTTTTTCCAAGGTCGCTTGATGTAAACTTTTCGTTCTTGTTTTTTTCATTTGTATATTCAAAACCAAGCAGGCTTACTTTATCAAGAGTGTTGTATTTTGCGCCGCAGTCACCCTGGCTTGTGCATAAATTGTAGCCAGCTATTTTCCAGTCTTCTTTCAGGCAGTGGCAGTTTTGAATGCATTTGTTGCTAATGCCTCTTAATGGGGCTGATTCAAAAACAACAACACACTCGCGAGATGCTGAATTGCAAATTTGAGCCGCATCCAAGTCAGGTGACTTTCCAGTTGCAGACTGCTGGCCAGCCGGAATTTCCTTGCCAAGATTGATTGTTTCTTCATCAGGCCAGAATTTTAATCCTGGGGGGACTAATGGAACACAGATGCCTGGTGGTGTTATCTCAATGTCACCAGAAATTCCAACAGATTCAATTTCTTTTGTTCTGTTGACAATGCCCGCTTCCATCCAGTAGCAGTCAGAGTAAGCGACATTCTCGCACTCTGATTTTTTTGTGAATTTTACACATTGATTAAATCTATTGGTTCTGCAGCCAGCTTCTACATAGTCAGAGCCTTTTTGAAGATCAAAGCTTTCCTGAGTTTCAAAAATTTCTTTTCCCAGCAAGCCCTGCACACATAACTGGCCCCTAAAGTCTTCACATGGCTCAACATATTCCTCGCCAGCAATGCACAAATGCCTGTAGTGCCTTGCGCCAGGCCTGTCTTTTCCCAAGCCAGGATATTTGTCATAAACACACCATGACTCGCCGTGCTTCTTGTCACCGCCAGCATTTGGGCTTATCTGGTCATTATATGTAGAATCACAGTTTAAACCAATGCATGCAAGATCACCATATTTTGGCTTTATTTTCAATGGTGCCTGGCCGCATAAAGTTCCCTGTGAATAATCACAATTGCCGCAGCTCAGGTCATTGACTTTTGCCTTGCAGCTTGATGCAATTGGCAGCACAAATCCCTTGTTGTAGGATTTTGCCTTGTTTGCATCGTAAATATTTTCCCTGTTGCCGCATGAATCATACCAATAAACACGGCCCTGGTAGCATTCTGTGTGATGCTGCTTGGCGCAGCCGCACTGCAGTTTGTCATTGCTGCACAAAGTATTTTTATAGAATCCTTTATTGCCTATAAAAACAGGCTTTGCGCTTTCCGGAGTTTCTTGAGTTTGATAGCCTGTTATAACATCAATATTAATTGAGCCTGTTGTCGGGATTGCCGGCTGTTCTATTTCTTGCTGCTCTTGTGATTCTGCCTGTGTTGCTGGTGTTGTTTGGGCTTCTGATTGAGAGGCCGTTCCTGAAACAGGAGTTTCTGCTTGTGTTGTTCCGGTTGCAGTTGTTGGCTGGGTTGGCGATTCAATATTCTCATTTGTTGTGGCGCATGCATCCCGTGTTGTAAAAGAGCATGCCTCTTCAGTAACACAGCAGCCGATTTCCTGGCTTCTGGACTTTTCCAGGCATGCTTTTTCAGTTGATGCTGAAGAATCAAAATTAACTTTCATATTTGGAAACTGGCTTCCATACTGCTTGCATTGTGTTTGTGTTACAAAAAAAGCTTCCTCTCCAATCAAGCAGCAGCCTTTCTGGCAGGCAGCTATGTCACAGTTAGGCGATTCAATATAAGAAGCATCTTTCTTTGAATTGCACAAGGCCTTTGGTGTATTTTTATTGCAGGAGCCGTCTGATGAAGAGTAACAGCAGCCAAGACTGCAAAAGTTTGTCTGCTCGCATGTAGTATAAGCAATCCTTCCCGACTTGTCGCAATTTCCGACATCTGTAAAAACACAATATTCATTTGCATTTGTCTTTTCACAGCATGCCTTTTGCTGCGCTTTGACAGCAGGAGCATAAATTGAGAATATGGAAAAGATTATCAGAAATGCTATGGAAATTGCTTTTAATTTCAGATATGATACCATTTTCTAGCTCGGTTCGCCTTGGACAAAAAACTGGAACTGATAGCTGTTGTCGCTGCGCTGCAATGCATATAATTTATCAGGGTAAGGCCTGTTCTTGTATATTTTGTACTCTGCTTTTTTTGCGATCATGTAAAGCAATTGGTCAAACTCGCCAATTTCTGTTTCTGAGTCAATGATATCATGCATGACATTGTACAAGTCTCCAAGAGGATAATTGAATGTCTTTGTAAATTCATTCCGCTGCACTGTTGTTTCATCTTTCTTTGATTTTATGATCACTGGATAATCAACTATGACGTCAATGTCCCTTATGTTTATTTTTGTGATTAGTGAAAGCTCTTTTGGCGTTTCTATTGTTATTGGCTTTCTTTTTGCCAGTGATTTTACATCAACCATGCAGCTTAATACTCTTGCTTTTAATGCATTATTTAATTGTGATTCCATGTCAGAAATCAATAATAATCGGTTCCTGCATTCCGCTTTTTGCGGGATGTCATAACAAAGATAGCTTATCTGGGTGTCATTGTAAAGCCTGAATGTATCTTCTGGCGGCTCTAGATAACCACCCTGCAGCCCTATTCTTCTTATTGGCTCATCGCCAACATCTGTGATGCATTCTGCAATATTTTCTTCAATGTCATCAAGGATTTCATTCAGATTTTCAGGGGTTGCAGGAAACAGGAATGTCTGCCTTGCGTAGAGCAATAAAATAAGCAATACTACTATAACTATTCCCAAGACTACAAATAATGTTACCTGCCCTCTTTTTTCCATTGTTTCCTGCTTATTTTGCTGTTTGTTATGTTTAAATATTTTATTATGGGTAGATTATGAATATATCACCAATATTGTCATTCTGGTCTGCGCATATTATGTGATATTTGCCTGACTCTATATTTAGTGTATGCTCTTTGTCAGTTCCATCCATTTTTGTTCCTGCGCCGAAGCTAAAGTCATTTTTTGAATATTCGCATGCGCTTGGCTCATCCATTGTAATAATCAATGTTGTGTCTTGCTTGTACAAGAACATCAAGCTTGGCGGCGTGACATCTCTTGTGACCTTAAAATTGATTGTTGCTGAAGCTGAATTACCAACATCATCTTCGCAAGAAATTGGTATGCTGTAGGAACTTAATTTTAATTGTGGCAGCTCTGATGAGTGGGATGCTGAATTTGTATTTTTGAATTGCCCTGTCTTTCCATCAAGGGTGTATGAGCATGTTGAGATTCCATTATTGGAACCACCCTCTGTCGTCGCTTCTATTGTAACTTTGTTAGTGTCTAATTCTCCTGATGGGCTGGTTGAGGTTATGGTTAATTTTCCAGATCCTGTCAGAGTTAGTTTGAAACTGTCCTGGTTTGCATTTCCTTTTGTGTCCTTGCACCTGAAATAATATTCATTAGGGCCTTCTTTTACAGCTAATGTTGAAGAGCAGGAAAATACTGCTGATGGGCTGGTTGATGAGCTGTCTGAATTGCAGGCCATGCTGTTTTCCATTTTTTCATAATCAATATTTGCTGATGAATACTTGCATGTTGCCGGCTCATTGATTGTTAATGAAAATAGGGTTGAATCTCCTGCTATGACTGCATTGTCTTTTATGCTGCTTTCAAGAATCATTGGCGGAGTTAAATCCTTTCCAGCTTTAGCATTGAATTTTATCAAATAATCCGCATTATTCTTGTTGCCGTTTGCATCTATGCATTTGACATAAATTTCATTCAATTGATTTGGCATTGCAGTTAATGTCAGCATGTGCTTGTTTTCAATGTAAACATCCCCAAAACTTGATGCCATGCCATCATATTTTATGCCTGGCTCTTCTGCATACTTGCATTGCGCCGGCTCGTTTGTTAATATGCCCAATGTTATCATTGAATAGCCCTCTATTGCAGGAGTTATTTCATAGCCATTTCCAAAATCTGTTATTTTATATCCAGTTGTTAATGCCTCTGGCCATGGCCTTATTATCGGTGTTGTAACGTCATTAATTTCGACAGCTATGCAGCTTGTTCTGTTAGAGCCCTCATTTTCTGGAACCCACTTGCAATTCTGTCCTAAAGACATGCATTTGTATTCTGTGCAGGAATTGAAATTAAGTTTCTTCATTAAATCTTTATCAGTGCATTTCTCGCAGTCTTTGCTCCCATAAGGAGCCTGCCAAGGTAAGCAAGCTATTGTTATGTCTAATGTGTCTGTGTCGGCGCCAATGAATGATGCTATAACTAATAATACTGCAATCACCGCAGCAGCTATACCTAACCATGAAACAGCGGCAAGAGCAGCACCAAGAATATTTGATAATAAGCTTGATCCTACCTCAAAACCAGCTCCAATAGCGCTTAAGCCTAGCTTTGCTGTAACTGTAATTAACTCAGTTGAAAATAAACTGCTGAATGTAGCTCCAAAACTCCCAGCAATAGCTGAAACAGCTGTAGAAACAAACATTACAGCGAATCCAGCGCCAAATGTCATCCAGATTTCATTAGGCACAGCGCCGAATCCAGTATAGCTGCTCAAATCAATGTCTTTAAGCTGCAATGGCTTTGCTTTGCTGTAGGAATCAAAACCACCAACTTCTTTCTCCCAGTCAATGGTCAATAAATCATAACTTTTCCCATGCTTTGTTCCCTTGCAGTCACCATCAGATGTTTCACAAGCATAAGCAATATTTGAAAACTTTCCAGCCACATTGTAATAAGCGCCGCAATCGCCAAGGCTTCTGCAAAAAGCCATTGAACTTATGGAATAATTCGTCTGCATGCATCTGCCAGGGTCATTCATTTTCCAGTCCCATCCCGTCATCAGATTTTTATAGAAATAAACAGTGCATTTTTTTGTTCCGACTTCACATGTTTTAACAGCATCTGCATCTGATTGTTTTTCATCATCTTCTGCATTTTCATCGTTCCAAAATTTCAAGCCTGGGGGGATCAAGGGCATGCAGACACCGCTGCCCTGCTCAATTGCTGTGTAATCTTTAGGGGCACAGGTTGTATCATTCGCCCTTCCAGCATCTGCACATGTTGAAGTCAAATCTTTTTGGGCATCTGCATTTATCTTTCTGATGTCTTCATCAGATGCAGAACTCCAGAAGCAGCTTCTTTTTGGATCTTCACAGCATTCACGGTCTTTTTCCATGGCTAATTTTATCTGACCCTTGCTTTTCTTGTCCTTTGCAGTATTGCATTTTACAGTGCAGTCTTCCCATTTGTTTGGCTTGCATGCAGATTCCAGCATGTTGCCAACAGGGGTTTTTACATTTGCCTGCAAACAAAATTCTTCCCGGTAATCCTTGCATGGCTCAACAAATTCCTCGCCGGCAATGCATAAATCTCTGTAATGCCTTGAGCCAACTAAATCCAATCCAAAGCCGACAGCGCCTTCATATTCGCACCAGGACTCGCCGTTTTTTCTTGAAACTCCATCATAAGAAACAACATCAATGCCAGCAATTGTTTTCTTGTCAATTGTTGTCTTGCAATTCAGGCTTTCACATTTCAATGTTTTTGAATTGCACAAGGTATTTTTTGCAAAGTCACAGTCCTGAGCCTTGCTTTCCCTGTTGCCACAGGAATCAAACCAGTAAACATCCCCATCAAAGCATTCTTTATGGTCTTTGGCCTTGCAACTGCATATAGAAATCTTGCTGCAGAATTTTCCTGACTCAAATAAAGTCCCTTCTTCAGCAATATTACTGCTTGCATCTTGGGTTGTGCTTGCTGTTGCAGAGGAAGAACTTGCAGAAACTGTACTATCGCTGCCCAAGCAGCTGTCCCTTTCTGTGTAAACACATGCATCACTCTGAACACAGCAGCCTTTCTCGCTGCCTGTTGATTTTCTTACGCAGTTGAATTCATCTGTCACGCTGGAATCAAAATTTGTCTTTAAATTTGGAAATAACTTGCCGCGTTCAACACATTGCTGTTTTGTTGCGAGAAAATAATTATTGCCGACTGTGCAGCATCCCTTGTTGCATAGTGGAATGGTGCTGCAGGAAACTTCAGATATGAAACTGCCCCCCTTTGATTCACATGTTGATTTTGAAGCAGAATTTCCGCAAGTTCCATCCGAATTGGCGCAGCAGCCGGTTTCGCAAAACACTGTTTCCGAGCATTCCTTGCTTGCTGTTCTGAAATTGCTGTTGCAGCTTGATGAATCTGTATAAACACAGCTCTCCCCGGATTTTGTTTTTTCACAGCAGGCCTGGCTTTGCTCACTGCCAGTTTCTTGGGCTTTTGCATTTGAAGAGCTTAAAGAGCCAATAAACAATATGGCGGTAATTATCAGAAATATTTCAAATATCGCCTTTGTTTTTATTAGCTTTGACAAAAAGTTCTACCTCTTTTATAGCCCTTGTATTTTCTTCCTGATTTTGTTTATCTCTCCATAGGTTAATTTATTCACTATATTTTTTATTTCCAAAATAAATCTCAGCATTGAATCATAATCAAGATCAACTTTTTTATTTTTTAAATAATATTGGTTTTCTATCCTGAGATTCTTGTCTTTTTCTAGCCTTTCGTGGATCCCATTTGGCAGCAGGCCTTCTTTTTCAAGAATGCCTGCTAAGCTGATTGTGCAGTCGTGTATCTCACACTTAATGCCAAGCTTCATGAATAATGAATATACTGCAAAATATTCACAATAATATTTGGCAGTAGCCAGCCACATTCTTGATTTATCTTTTAAATCATTCAAAAGCAACAGGGTTTCTTCTGCGCTTTTCATGTATTCATTGCTCAGATTATCATTTGGTGATATTAAAGCCAAGCCATTTTTTTGTTTCTTGTACCAGATCATATTAGCCATCTGATTAACTCCTCGCTTCCATTCACAATAAGATGC
>CAZBFA010000024.1:7032-8903 GCA_964491045.1 Candidatus Woesearchaeota archaeon | reverse complement strand
ATATTCTAAATATTATCGATAAAAGAAATCACCCTCATCAATTAATAAGATATAAAAAATCAAGTATTCGGAATTGGTTAGAAACGTTTAACCTTTATAATAAGCTTTCTCGAGACAAGTTTATACCAGATGAAATATTCCCATTAAACAATGAACAAATCGCTTTATTTTTAAACCGGCTATTTACTTGTGATGGCTCAATCTATAAGAACAAAACAACACATGGCGATTTATGGGAAATATCTTATAGTTCAATGTCTAAAACTCTTATCAAACAAGTCCAACATTTATTGTTAAGGTTTGGTATACATTCAAGGATAAGGCCCAAGAAGATAAGGCTGAATAAGAAAGATTTCCAAAGCTTTGAACTCGATATTGGGCCAAGCGAGCTTATAACGTTCGTTGAACAAATTGGATTTTTTGGCACAAAGGAAAAAAAGCAAAAAATTGCACTTGAAGAAACCTTGCTAAGAACAAGAAATCCCAATGTTGATACTATACCAAAAGAAATATGGGAACTTTACAGACCAAAAAACTGGGCAGAAGTTGGGCGGGCATTTGGTTACGTATATCCAAAAGCAATGAGGGAACGGTTGAGGTACTGTCCTTCAAGACAAACACTCCTGCAGATCTCAAAAGCAGACAACAATAAAGCAATCGAATTAATAGCTACATCCGATATATTTTGGGATGAAATTGTTTCTATTGAACTGCTAGAAGGCAACTTTGAAGTTTATGATTTATGTGTTCCAGAAATCCACAATTTTATTGCTAATGATATAATTGTCCATAACAGTTATTCTCTGTCTGTGATAGCAGAAGAGATTTCAAAAATGCAGGAAGACATCAAGGAAAACATTGCAGTTCTCATGTTTGATACGATGGGCATTTTCTGGACAATGAAGTTCCCAAACAAAAGGGAAGAAAAGCAATTGGAGGCATGGAATATGAAGCCAGAAGCAATAAAGGTGGACATTTTCACACCAATTGGCTACTATGATGAATACCAAAAGAAAGGCATACCAGCAGACCGAGCATTCGCCATAAAGCCATCTGAGCTTAATGCAGGAGACTGGTGCAATGTATTTGAAGTCAAAGTGACAGAGCCAATTGGAGTTCTGATTGAAAAAAACATTGCTGAGCTGAAAGAAACTGGCATGAATTACTCAATAAAAGACATAATCAATAAAATACGCGCAGATTTGAAAGCAGAAAGAGCTGTAAAAGATGCAGCAGAAAACAGGTTTGCAGCAGCAGATTCATGGGGCCTGTTCAGCGAAACAGGCATAGAGATAAATGATCTAATAAGGCCTGGCAAGGTCAGCATAGTTGATGTCAGCTGCTACACATCCATGACTGGCGCATGGAGCATTAAAAATCTTGTCATAGGCCTCTTATGCCAGAAGATAATAGCAAGCAGAATAGGCACAAGAAAATATGAGGAAGTGGAAAGCATAGAGACTGAAGGCAGGTATTTCACAGAAGAAAAAAAGAGAGAGCTGCCAATGGTCTGGATTGTAATTGATGAATGCCATGAAAGTTTGCCAAAAACCGGCTCAACACCAGCAACAGATGCATTGCTCCAATTATTGAGGGAAGGCAGGCAGCCCGGCATTAGCATGCTGTTGGCAACGCAGCAGCCCGGCGAGATACACCAAGATGTTTTGACGCAATCAGACATTATAATATCGCATAGGCTGACTGCAAAAGCAGACATAAGCGCATTGAACAGCATGATGCAAAGCTACCAGATTGGTGATATTCAAAAATACCTGAATGAGCTGCCAAAAGCAAGCGGCGCTGCAATAATAATGGATGACAACTCAGAAAGAATTTATCCAATGAAAGTCCATCCAAAGCTAAGCTGGCAT
>CAZBFA010000024.1:3656-7022 GCA_964491045.1 Candidatus Woesearchaeota archaeon | reverse complement strand
GGCGAAACTCCGAGCGCAGTAAAAATAAAAAAAGAGCTCGAGCTGGACTTGTAAAAGACAGCATGAAAAAAGATTACTACGGCAAAAAAGCAAAGCAGGAAGGCTACTTGGCAAGGTCTGTCTACAAGCTGAAGCAATTAAACAAGAAATACAATATTATCCAGAAGAATGACACTATCTTGGATCTTGGCTGTTTTCCTGGGGGCTGGATTCAATGCTCGTTGGAAATTATCGGCAGCAATGGCCATGTTACCGGCATAGACCTGAATGATGTCAATGTAAAAAGCAAAAACTTTTCTTTTTATAAGATGGATGCATTCAGCGATGAAGTTTTCAATATTGGAAATAAATTTGATGCAGTCCTTAGTGATATGGCGCCAAAAACAACTGGGATAAAAGACCTTGACAGGGCAAGAAGCGCAAAGCTTGCTCACCGCGCATTGGAAATTGCAATGAAAAAGCTGAAACCAAATGGAAACTTCCTTGTTAAGGTATTTCAAGGAGAAGAATTCATCGGATTTCTCAATGAATGCAAAAAGCATTTTGATTTTGTGAAAGCAGACAAGCCAGAAGCATCAAAAAGAAAAAGCGTTGAAATGTATATCATCTGCAAGAATTTCAGGGCATGATCACAGCAGCTTGAAGTCAACGCAAACTCTATGCATCCTTGGCGATGACTGCCCGCACCCGACAATATTCAGCACCTTGAATTTTTTGACCTTCTTTTTTATTTTATCGACAGACTTTTCAAATTCACCCTCTGCCTGAAAGTCATAAAAATGCACAGTTGCATTCTTCTTGGCAACTTTTAACGCGCTTTCCAAGTACCTGTCAGCCGACTTTGGCAGTGGCATTACTATCCGGTCAAACTTCGCTTTGATTTTTTTAATTTCTTTTTTGGCATCTCCCTTGATTAATTGTATGTTTTTTATTTTGTTCAATTTTATGTTTTCAACAGCATATTTATGCGCAATGGGGTTGAGCTCAATGCCATAAATCTCCCTTGCATCCGAATTCTTGGCTATTACCATTGGGTAAATTGCAATGCCTGAGAACATCACTAAAACCTTTTCATTTGGCTTGACTAATCTGGCAATCCTTAATCTTTCATTGCTTAATCTTGGTGAGAAATAGCATTTTTCAACATCAAGTTTTATTATTGCGCCATTTTCTTTATGCAGTGTTTCTTTTGTTCCTTCTCCCGCGATTATTTTTATTTTCTTTGTCCTGTATCGCCCTTTATGCATTTTAATTTTTTTTGCAACAGTCTTTACGTTCTTGTTTAATTCCATCAGTTTTTCAGCTATAATCTTTTCTTTTCTTGCCAATGCCTGCGGAAAATCAGAAAATATCGCTATGCTGCCAACAACATCAAATGAAGTTGGCACTAATCTTAATTCTTTGGCAGGCAGCCTTCCTTTCAAAGCATCTTTTAACTTTGTCATTTTTCATCCGGCATACATCACGACAACATAAACACCAAACAACATTACCATTGTCCCGATTATCTTCCAGCGAATATTTCTCTCATGGAATAATCTGCCGCCAGCATAAACATCAAGCAATACATAGGATTCGCTTAATGCAGCAACCAATGCCAGCTTCGCATGAGGCATGGAAATTGCAAGTATCCTGAATATGCCAAGGGCCAATATCAAAACAGCAGACAGCACCATTAGTTTTGACTGTTTAAATCCTTCCCTATATGAAGAAAAACCATTGAAAAATAATGTTGATATTATAAAAAAGTTTATTGCGGCAAACAAGTTTAGCAGCACTATGTAAGTCATAGGATTGATATAGTTTAGGCCTGCTGAATTGGCTAACGCCCTTGTGATAAGCAAAAAAAATGAAAACAGCAGCGATGAAGCCAATACATAGCTGCTATATCGTGAAGTAAATATCATCTTCAGGGGTTCAAGCAAACTGCTGTGCCTGTTTGTTATCTGCAGCATATAAGCGCCAAGCAGCAGCAAAGCAATTCCAGCAACCTGCAACGCGCTTAAAAACTCGCCAAGGAAAAAAATAGCGAGCACTGATGTCATTGCAGGAGCGAATATCATCAATGGAGTAACTACAGATATGTCCATGTGCCTTATGGCCTTCACCCTGTAAAAGAATGCAATTGTGTAAAAAGAAGAGGCAATGTATATCAATGCTATTTGCGGTGTTGTTATGTTTAAATCAATGAAGAACAGCAGGGGCAATGACAAAACAAGCGCCATTATAGAATGCGCGGATGAAAATTCAATCGAATGCTCCTTCAACAGAGCTTTTTTTGTTATTATTACATACAGCCCATTGGCAAGAGCAGCAAGCAGAATAAAATAATACCACTCCATCAAAAATCACCCAGTGTCTTTTGGCCTTGCTCTTTTTTGACATTAGTCACTGCTGCCAGCGTCTTTTCAACCCTCTCGGGATTAAAGTCATGCTCATCAACCAATATTTTTTTAACTTTATCAGCATCAACAAGTTTCCATTCCAGCTTGTATTTCTTGTCAATTGGCATTTTCTTGAAAGTGTCATAAACCTCTTTCCAGTCAAAATCTGCGTTTAGTTCTTTGAACATCGTGCCATAATCCTTATTTTCTTTTACCAATTTCAATGCCTTTTTTGGGCCTATGCCATGTATTCCTTTTGGATTGTAATCTGTTCCGATTAATATTGCCAATATAAACAGCTGTTCCTGGTTGATTTCCAATGACTTCAAAACATCTTTCAGCTCAATTACATATGGCGCTATCTTGACTGTTTGCCCGGACGGAAGTCTTTTTCTTTGAGACAGTGTCAGATTTGTCAATAATTTTGGCGCGCCATACAACAAGCAGTCGAAATCGCTTGATGCAACATAATCAACATCCCCTTTTTTGCATATGTATGAAGCCTGAGCTTCTGCTTCGCTTGGCGCCTGCATCCAAGGCAATCCCAATGCAGAAATTAATTCCTTGGATTCTTTTATTATCTGCGGGGTTAACCTTGACGCCTGTTTTGCATACACCAGCATCTCGCTTTCTTCCGCTGCTTCCTTTAGCTTTTCTTCAGCAATTTTTTTTCTGTATTCCCTCTCTTCTTTCAGCCCATATTTCAGTTCTGGCGGCTTTCCATCAAAGACAAAGCACAATTTTACTTTTCTTGACATAAGATTTGTTATCCTTGAGAATATCCCGACCAGATGAGATGTTACATTTCCGTGCGTGTCCATAAGAGGGGTGCCATCTGGCTGCCTTATTGAAGAGATGAACTGGAACAGCATGTTGGAGGCATCAACAGCTATCTTGCTGTTATTTAAATCATCAAAAGAAATCTCTTTTTTCTCAACGACACTCGAAAGATTCAAACCCATAATTTAATTGCTGCATGCAC
>CAZBFA010000024.1:0-3646 GCA_964491045.1 Candidatus Woesearchaeota archaeon | reverse complement strand
GTTTAAATAATTTGCTAGAATAATAAAGCTTAAAAAGAAAACAGACAAACTAAGAAAGAGGTGAACAACATACTAAAGCAAAAAATTCTCGATCACAAAGGAGGCGTTTATGTTTACAGGCTGCACAAGCCGAAACTAGATCTATTAAACACTGCAAGCCTAAATCAATTAAAAGAATATTTGCATGGCGTTTTTGACAACTGTCCTGATGAATATTTCAACAACGGCAACTTAAGGTGCTCTCAATTAAAGTTCAAGCTTAACCTCGATGTGGAAAACGCAACAGCCCACGAAGTCAATATGCTGAGCGCAAACGGGCTGCTTGTAAATGCCGACAGGTACAAGAACAACCACTCCAAAGTCCAGGTTTTTATGCTGGAGCATGACAAGAAGACAATAGCTGCAGAAGTCCCCATATGGATTAGCAAAGACGAACTGCAAATGTTTAACAAATTATTTGCAAATTCAGAGATACTAACGGGCCACATAGACCTTCTTCGCATAGAGGATGGAAAAATATGGATATGGGACTACAAGCCGAATGCGCAGCGCGAAGAATATGCAACAACACAGGTTTACTTTTATGCATTGATGCTTTCAAAGAGAACAGGCATGAGCATGGATAATTTCATGTGCGGATATTTTGACAGCAATTTTACCTATATTTTCAATCCAGCAGAGCACAAAAGCATTATGCAGGCTGTTTATCAAGAGACTGCATAGTTGCAAGGCAAAGGGTTAAAAAGAGTTTTATTCTGCAATCAGAACATCAGGAATTATGATGACCAAGCTTAAATTTTATCTTTTAGATGCAGATTATATAACAAGAGAATCTGGAAAGGCAGCGATAAGGCTATTTGGCAGAACAGCAGACAATAAACGAGTGTGCTGTTTGGATTCTGATTTTGAGCCTTATTTTTATGCAGCAGCAAAAGAAAAGGCAAATATAAATGAACTTCTAAAAAGCATCAAGGAATTCAGGGAAGGAGAGTCATTTGTTACAAATATAACGCTAGAATATAAAAAAGATGGCAATGGGCAGAGAAAAGTTCTGAAAGTTTTTGTCAACCATCCAAGGGATGTTCCAATGATTAGCAAAGGAATCCAGGAATTTGACGAGGTTGAAAAAATATGTGAAAGCGATATTTTATTTGTAAGAAGATACCTTGTAGACAAAAAAATTATGCCCTCAGTATTGTGCGAGGCATCAGGGATATTGCTTGAAAATGCACTAAAGCAAGATTATGGTGTTGACATGCTTCTTGATATTAATCAAGTTCTTCCGGCGCAAGAAAATCTGAACAACTTGAGGGCATTGAGCTTTGACATAGAAACATACACATCAAACAAGAATTATCCGAATAGCAAGCATGATCCAGTGATATGCCTCTCTTTCTATGGGGATGAATTTCAAAAAATAATAACATGGAAAAAAATCCATAGCGATCTTGGCGTGGCATTTGTCAAGAATGAAGAAGGCCTTATAAAAGAATTTGTCAAGACAATAAAGGAGTACAAGCCAGACTGCCTTGTTGGCTACTTCAGTGATGGCTTTGACATACCTTACCTTCTGCAGCGCGCAAGGATATATGGGATAAGCCTTGACATAGGAATTGACGGCAGCGCAATCAAAACAAGCAGGCAATCAAATGAGCAAAGAATAACTGGCATTCCGCATGTAGACCTATTAAAATTCATAAAAGGAATAATGGGCGGTTCACTGCATGTTGAAAATTTTAGCCTGGATGAAGTGGCAAATTGCCTAATTGGGGAAAAGAAGATGGATTTTGATATTGAGAATATTGGAAAAATATGGGATAGCAACAGCAATTCCATCAATGAGATATTGCAGTATAACCTGAAAGATGCAGAGATAACCTATAAATTGTTCAATGCCGTAAGCTTTGACATACTTGAACTTGCCAGGCTTGTTGGCCAGCCAATAGATGATGTGATAAGAATGCATTTTGGCCAGCTCGTTGAATGGTACTTAATCAAAAGGGCAGGTGAATTAAATATTCTTGCTCCAAACAAGCCAAAATTTTACGAAAAAACAGAAAGGCTGTCTCAAAGCTATCAGGGAGCATTTGTATACCAGCCAACTCCAGGGTTGTTCAAAAATTTAGCAGTCTTTGACTTTAAATCCCTTTACCCCAGCATAATCATATCGCACAATATAGACCCAGGAACATTGGCAAAAGAAAAGAAAGATGCGTTTGAAAGCCCGGAAATCACTAATGAATATGGGACAGCAACAAGATTTTATTTTACAAAAGCCAAAGAGGGTTTCATTCCTTTGGTCATCAAGGACATTGTCACGAAAAGGGGCCAAATCAAAAAAGAGCTGAAAAAGAAAAAGGACAATCTGCTGGAGGCAAGAAGTTACATGCTGAAGATAATTGCAAATGCTGCATATGGCATGTTAGGTTATTCCGGGGCAAGATGGTACTCAAACGAATGTGCTGCTGCAATAACTGCGTTTGGCCGATTCTACGTGTTAAAAACAATAGACTTTGCAAAAATTTCTGGTTTTGATGTTGCATTCAGCGATACTGATTCCGTGGCCATAATCCTTGGCAAAAAAACAAAGGAAGATGCATTAAAGTTTATGCATGAAGTCAATGAATCGCTTCCAGATTTCATGGAGCTTGAGCTTGAAGATTTCTATAAGCTTGGCATATTTGTTGCAAAAAAGAATGAGGCAGAGGGCGCAAAGAAAAAATATGCCCTGATAAATGAAAAGGATGAACTTAAGATACGCGGATTTGAAACAATAAGGAGAGATTGGAGTTACCTTGCAAAAGAAGTTCAGCTTAAGGTGTTTGAGGTAATATTGAAAGATGGCTCTGTTGAAGATGCGCTAAAGTATGTTCGTGATGTAATTAACAAAATAAGAAAGAAGAAGATTGATATTATCAAGATGGTTATAAGAACACAATTGAGGAAAGACCTAAAAAATTATAGCAGCATCGGGCCCCATGTCAAGGTTGCTGAAAAGATGAAAAAGGTAGGCATTCCAGTCTGCCCTGGAACGATAATAAACTATGTGGTAGCAGAAGGAAAAGGCATGGTTCGTGACAGGGCAAAGCTTTTGGATGAATGTAAAAGTGATGAATACGATGCAGAATACTATATAAACAACCAAGTCATACCAGCAGTTAAGTCAATATTCGAGGCGTCTGGCTACACAGAAGAGATATTGAAAGAAAACAAGGAGCAGAGCAAGTTAAACACATTTTTTGGGGGCTAAAAAGATGAAAAAGATGTTTGTTATTTTATTGCTGGTTATTTTTCTCGTTGGCTGTTCAAAATCAGAAGGCATTGCTGGCAATGATGCAAAAACAACTAAGGGTGTTGGGTTTGTGCCGTTAACAGATTTCAAGCAGTCATTGATCGATGCTGATTCAGCAGGGGATTTTGTTGGATTTTATGCCCCATTAGATGTTAATAAAGACATCCCCGAAATTGTAAAGGTTGCTTATGAATACAAGCTTGATTCCACACCAATAGTTAATATCAATTTCTTTAACGCAGCAACTGGCCAAAAAATGCCCGGCTACACAGAAGAAATCTACAAGAAGCAGATATTAAATATAGTTTCAAAATACAAGCCAAGATACATTGGAATAGGCAATGAAATCAACAG
>CAZBFA010000023.1:0-9083 GCA_964491045.1 Candidatus Woesearchaeota archaeon | reverse complement strand
TAATTTTAGTAGTAAGCGACATTGAAGTGGGAGATGGAAGCGCAACAGATGATTTCATAGATGACAAATTATTCAGCTCATTCATAGATTCTTACCTGATAAAAAGGTATGATAAAATTCCAATAGAGCTTGTGCTCAATGGAGACACATTTGACTTCATCAAGAGCAGCCATGATGGCACAAGGTACATAACAGAGGACGTATCTCTTGCAAAATTAGGCTCATTCTTGAAAGCCCACCCAGTATTCTTCAATTCAATTAAAAAATTCCTTAAGCACAAGAAGAACAAGGCAATATTTATTTACGGCAATCACGACCCCGATCTTGCATTCAAGGCAGTTCAAAAAAAGCTTGAAAATGTCCTTGGAAGCAATATTCTTTTTCCAGGGTTTGCATATGAGAGCAATACTGTCCGAATAGAGCACGGTTCCCAATTGGATGATATATTCAGGACAAACAACCAGATGATAATAGGGCATAAAGGCAAAAATATACTGAATCTTCCGCCAATAACTTATGCAGTATTTGAACATTTAGCGCCATTAAAAAAAGCATATCCCCTTTTTGAAAGAGTATACCCGAGAAAACAGCTTTTGAAAAGAGTGCCAAAACTGGCAAAGGACTTGATGGCAAAAAATGCAAAATATTTTTTAAAGGCCTTGTACAGTTTAGCAAAAAATTCTGGAAATCCAACATACAAGGTGCCAAAGGGATATATACCCAGGATATTTTCAAGTATAGTCAACCATAATTATGAATTTGTATTTGGAAGGAGGGTAAGGAAGGCATTAAAGATGATGAAGGGTGTTGAAATATTAATAATAGGCCATTCGCACATAGCAAGAGAAATGAACGTGAGGCACAAGAAGGTCATTTGCACCGGAACCTGGAGGGATGAATATTTTATATCAAAACACACAAACATGCTGAGATCAAAAGGAAAATATTTTGCTGAAGTAATCATAACCGGCGACAAGGTCATAGGGGCAAGACTGATAAAGCACAGGTCAACGAATAAAAGCAGCGATACAAGGCTGCTTGATTACTTGATGGAAAAAGCTGGTTCAATTGCTAAGAAATCGTAAAATTGAAGCAAACATTTTTGGATTAGTTTTATAATCTTTAAGATAAGATTGCAGTTTGCTGTTGCCAAATACAATCCCCCTTTCCAACAAAAGGCTGCTTATCTTTTTTGATATCAGAAACTGACAGAACTGGGTTACATTTTTAGGCTTTTCTGCATACCGGCATCGCTCAAAATCAATCATGACTGGTTTATTGTTTCTTATTATTATGTGCTTGTAGGGATTAGTGAGCTCATACTTGTTTACATGAAGCTTGTCCAATTCCCTGCATTGCTTCAAGATTTTTATCAAAACCTGCCTTATGCATGGTTTTTTATTTTCTTTAATCCAGTCAATTATGCGTGTTCCTTCTATAAACTCAAGCCTTATTTCATTTTCAGATGCATGCAAAAGTTTTGGGCCAATCTTATGCCTGTTCAATATTGAAAGCCAATGTGCTTCATTATTTATCCTGTTAATTGCATTGCTTTTAGGATTGACTTTCTTGACTATAACTTTGCCTTCCAGGTAAACAAGTGACCTTTTTCCTGCTGCAAATGGCTTCCCGGCTGTTTCCATAGTATTTTTGCATAGAAAGCTATTTAAATAAATAGCCATTTTTAATACTTAGAAGAGGTAATGATTAATGCATAATAAAGCCAAGTTAGCACTATTTTTATTTGTCATCTTTTTACTATTGCAATCAGTAGCTTATGCTGATTTTGATGTCGCCGGAGCATATGCATATCTTATATCAAAATCAAGCAACGGAAGCTATAACAACAATGTGATTGATAGCTCATTGGCTATGCTTGCGCTGAACGCAATTGGCAGGGATGTTTCAAAAGAGAGTGTATGGCTTTTATCGCAAGAAAATGACCAAAAATGCTGGCCAAAGCAAAGCTGCACTGTAAAGGACACTGCTTTTGCAATGCTTGCATTAAATGACGCCGGCATTGATATTAGTGCTGAAGAAGGCTGGCTTTTCAAGGCGCAGTCAGTTGCATCACTATCAGGAGAATGGCTGCTCGAAGTTGCAACAGCTGATACCGGAACATGCAGAATATCATATGAATTAAATAACCAAACAATAGAAAAGGAAGTGCAGATAGTTCGCGGATATTTTCCAGGATGCGGGAATACAACCTTCTTCAACATAGACAATTGCCTGGCAAATGGCATTGCAAATTCACAGCCTTCATTGGAAATTGATGTGAACTGTAACTCATTGACGGCTGTTGATTCAATAACAGTGTTGTTCCGAACAGGAAATTCATGGTATCTTGTTGATGAAGACCAGGCAACAAGAGCCAGACTAACATTAAAAAACGGCTGCTTTGGCACAAAATTCAAGACAGCGTGCGATTATGAATCAACATTGTATGCAAATTATGCATTAAAATCAATATCAAGCAAGTTAGACAATATATTTTACCTGAAGCAGGGCTATGATATTGGAAATCCGCTGCACAACTCCATACTATATCTAGTTACAAACGAATTGCCGTATTCAAAAGAGCTTGCAAACAGGCAGAGGAACGACGGCTCATGGAACCAGAATGTATACCAAACAGCATTTGGCGCCCTTGCATTGAAAGGGACAGAATACTCTGCAAACATAGAGAATGCAAAGGTTTACTTTGGCAAGAAACAGCTGGCTGACAAGTCACTTGGCAATGTGCAGGATACTGCAATAACATTGTATGCCGCTTACTCCGATGCTTCAGACCTTCCGGAGTGCTTTGGAAATGAGGTTAAACCATGTGACAAGCAAACGGGCTCATGCGAAGGAAGCTATGAGATATGCTCAAATAATACATTCCTTGGCTGCATTGATGAAACATATGAATTCTTCAATTCAACATATGAAGGTTCTGAAACATTGTGCGATAATCTGGACAATGACTGCGATGGGTCTATAGATACTGGCTGTTCATGCGCCGCCGGAGAAACACAATTATGCGGATTGCAAGACGGAGTTTGTGAGGCCTCAAAAGAAACATGCACTTCGGATGGTGTCTGGCCTGGATGCGATTACACAACAATAACGGGCTATGAAGAGCGCGAAGAATCATGCAAGGACGACAAAGACAATGACTGTGACAAGCTTATTGATTTAGTTGATGATGACTGCATAGCATCTTCAGTATGCAACCGAGACAGTTCCTGTGATGAAAATCGCGGAGAAACAGCCGAAAACTGCCCTGAAGACTGCGAAGAAGACACCTGCAACAATGGCAAGCAGGATGACTTTGAAGAAGGAGTAGATTGCGGCGGAGTTTGTGATAAAGAATGCAAAGATGTATTTAAAATATGCAATGATGATGGAGTGTGCGATTCAGACTTGGGAGAAACAAGCGAAAACTGCCCTGAAGACTGCGAAGAAGTGCCTGAAGAAGGAGAATGCAACAATGACAGTATATGTGATACAAATGAAGGCAGTGACTGCGCTGATTGCAAAGAAGTGCTGCCTCCTGCAGAAAGCGGATCATGGATCATCTGGTTTATACTGCTATTGCTGATTGCAATTGGCTTTGCAGGCTATATAGTCTACAAGAAGAAATACAAAAAACCAGAAAAAGGAAAACTGGGGGCAGAAAAAGGAAAGGAGTCAAAACCGCCAATATTTGAATCATTCTTTGGCGCCAAAAAGGACGGGGCAAAAAAAGAGGACATAAAACCCTTGTTTGGAACAAGCAAGAAGCCAGCAACAACCGAGCTTGAAAAAGAACTCGAAAAATCCCTTTCAGAAGCAAAGAAGTTGATAGGCAAGGAAAAATGAGATGGAATTTAAACATTTCTTAATATTACTGTTATTCCTAACTCTGATTAATTCTGCATTTGCTGGCAGCCAAGCTGAAATTTCATTGCAGAAATCAGAATATTCGGGCAAAGAAACAATGCTTATTGGGGTCTTTCTTGATGAATTGCCTGTCAGAGCAATGAGCGTCGCGGACCTCTCTTTAAGCGAAGGAAAAATAGCACCAATAATTGCCAAAGGCACAAACGGGCATTATTATTTCTATTTTGACCTGCCTGAACTGGCTGATGGAGATTACAAGGTTAATCTTAATTTATTGTACAATGTGAACAATATACTCAAGACTGTAACATTCAGCAAAGAGTTTTCAATCAACAATGAGCTGCGCTCCATGTCAATAAGGCCTGCTGCGCTGAAGGTGGATGCAGCAAAATCGCAAGATTATCAGATATATCTAAAAAATAACGGAAACAATGCAATTGCTGTAAGCCTGAATGAAGACATTGACTATGCTTCATTAAGCAAGGCAAAGATTATCATTGAAAAAAACACCCAAAAATCATTCTTCATAATTGTGGATAAAAACAAGATAACCTCCAATGCAACAAGCCTTGTAAATATTGATTATGACGGCATGACCTTCAACCTGCCAATAATCATAACAAATTTCAAAGAGAAAACGCCAGAGATAACAGAGCCAATAAACCAGACATTGCCGATAAAAAACAATGAAACAAAGATTACAAATGAAACAAGCAACATATCTGATTTTACAGAAACCAAGGCAGATACAACAGCGAATTTAAGCTTCATTTCAGAAACAATAGATATCAAGGCAGCAATAACAAAAAATAAATTCATTGGAGGTCCATTGACGCTAAAGAATTATTTGAACAGAAAGCTGACTGGGATAAGATTCAGCATAAGCGGCAATGCCAGCAGGATAATCAGGCTGAATTCAACATTTTTCAGCGAGATTGAAGCGAACAGCCAAATAACGCAGTATGTTTTCATCAATGAAAGAAAAGACGCAGAACTCGGCGTTTATGATGGTGTTATACAGGCAAATTCAAATGAAGGGCATTCTGCCAGCATTCCTGTTGAGATAACGGTAAATGAAGAAAATCTGGGTGAAATAGGAAAAAGCATAATAGACAAGATAACAAAAGAAGAAGAAACTGCAATAAAAGAATTTGAAGTCTTTAATTTCAGCGCAGCAGAAAAGGAAAAAAAAGACATTGCAACAAAAACAAGCAAGGCACCACTGCTGATTATGCTGCTGATTGCAGCCATATTTGCATTTTTATTCTACAAGTTCATGACAAGAAATAAGCCAAGAACCTTTGAAGAATATATTTCGAGGCTCGAGAAAAAATAAATAAATTCAATGCTTGGTGTTCCCTTCAAGCTTTTTCTTTAATATAACATTTTCTGCGTTCAAATTCTTGACGACCATATCATAGCGGTGCAATTTTGCCAAGAGGTCATTGTACAGGTTTGCAACATTTGTGCATTTCAAGCTCATGCTGATTGGTTCAAGCACTTCAACCGAGGAAGGCATGAAATCAAAGCAAAATATGGTCAATTGCTCAAGATCCTTGAAGCTTATCTGCAATTCACAAAATGTGCTCCAAAGCCCGTCAACTTCCTCTGTTTCGTAGGTTGTTTCAGAGAGAAGATTGAAGCTTTCTTTAGCCTTGCCGATGACAAACTGCAGAGTTTCCTCGACATGCTCTTTAGGGCTGCCAAGTATCTCGAGTATTGTCCTTACCTTAATTTTTGTATTTTCCATCTTTCATACAGCATTACTAAAGCTATCAAAAGCACAAGAAAGAAAAACAAATGAGGCAAAAACCCTTTGGCCTTTTCTTCCTGTGACTCATACAAAATGGCTGAACTTGCATTTAAATTGGTTTCGGTCTTGGCTTCTGCAACATAGATTGAGATGAATACCATGATTAATGCCGCGATGATAATATAATTCATGGCTATGCTTTGAAAAACAGATTTAAATAAACTTGCTGGCGCAAACAGGAAAAGATTTGGGATTACCGTAAATTCTTCGCTTTTATGAGCTCTTCAAAGGACATGCCATGAGTTTTGGCATAATCCAGGCTGATCACAAAATTGTTTTTTGTCTTTTCCAATTTATCAGGATTCAGGAAATACCATCCTTCCCTGTCAAAGCGCATGGCCAGCAATGGAACTGCATTGAATTTTTCTGCAAAGGTCTTTAGCTGCGCCAGATCTGCTTCAGACAGATATTTCCTGTCGGTTTTTAACGACTTGCACTCTATTGCCAGATGCTCACTATTGCAGCTGATGACTAAATCGCAAGACGGTATTGGTGTCGAGCCAGATCCGGCAATACGCAAAGGCATATGGCCTGAATCATAGAACATATGAAATAACTCTCGCTCCATTCGAGTTCCTTTAGCTTTGCTCATACTATAATGAAGATTGCTTTTTTTAAAAAGGTTTTGGAAGAAGAATTAAAAGAAATAGAAAAAAGAGACTTTACAAGTCTCTTGGCTTTATTGTTGATCTGCCGTTGTCTTTTGCTCTTCGAACAGCATCTTTTATCAATACTTCTACCTTTTTGCTTAATTCATCAGCAAAATCTCCAGCAACATTTACCCCCTTTGCTGCATCCTTAATCTTGCTTCTTACCACAAGTAATTCCGCCATTTTGTTTGCCTCCTTCTTTTTATAACATCATCAACAAGTCTTGCTTGTTTATATGCTACATCATCGAATACTAGTATATAAAGCTTTTGTCTATATCAGGCTTTTTTGGGCATTTTAACCCTTTTTGGCAGAATAAGCAAGATGGAATGCGGCTGGCCATTGCAGATTAATTTAATTTCTTTTGACACTTCAAAACCATATTTTTTAAGCAAATTCTTTACAAGTTTTGCATCCCTTGCCAGGCAAGTTAAGCTAATATCTGCATTCTTGCAGATTTCCTTGAAAAAATGATCCAAAATCAGTGGGACATTTTTGTTTTGCTTTGAAGCAATTGGCAGATAAGTTACTACTTTATCAGCCGTTTGCTTTAAATCTTTTCCAAGAGGATAAAACTCAATCTTGGACTTGGCCATGGCTGCATTTATTCTTGCATTTCTTATATTATTTTCACTATCAATGCCAGATAATTTCTTTCCGCCAAGCAAAGCGGCTTCAATAAGAATTATGCCATCGCGGCAAAATGGGTCCAGCAATGACTCAGATGCATTGAAGCCTGCTGTTTTTAACAAAGCAAATGCCACTGTGGGTGATATTGACTGGTTGTTTATCTTAACCCTGTATGCTCTTTTTCCAAGTCTGTCTTTTATCAGTATTCCGATCATACATATGTCATCTATTATATCAACATAAATTATTTCATTGCTGTCCATGTTCACTTTATGGCCTTTATTGAATATGAATTCACCGATTTTTTTGGCAACATCAACAGAATTAAAATCATGCCTGCCTTCTCTTGAGCACTTAACGACGAAATCCTTTTTTATGCATGAAAAATCGATGTCAGCAAGATTTTTTATGATATCAGCGAGGGTTTTAAACTTAAATTGCTTCAATAATGAATAGGCAAGCTCTGAACTCCTTGTATTTTTTATAAATTTGACAGAATCTGATGATTCAAATATTATTCTGCCGGGGATAAATTTTTTTGCACTGACCTTCAATAGAGATTTAACTTCATCAATAGCGATGCCTTCCAATCCAACAATAGTTTTAACAATTATTTTTGCCATTTACTCAATCACAGAAAAAGTCTTGAATTCGCCTTTATAATCCTGCTCATCCACAATTATTGCGGACACTTCAGCATTTTCAGGGCCTTCCTTGCAGAATTCCACCAAAGACTCAATAGGTTTTACATCCCCTTCAAAGACAGCTTCTATCTTGTCGTCATCAATATTCCTAACATACCCAGATACTTTCAGTTCATCAGCAAGCTTCTTGATGTTAGACCTGAAAAAAACGCCCTGCACCTTGCCTGAAACAACAATGTGAACTCTTTTGTTCATGAAATATTTAATAAAAATCAGATTTAAAAAAGTTTTGCCTTGTCAAATTTTAAGAGAGAAGACTATGAGTAAATATCAGACAGCTCTTTTTCAAGATTTTTGCATTCTTTTTCAACTGCCAATTCGTCTTTTTTATTTAGTTGCCAATTTTGAAATGCAGTGTTCCATTCTGCTTTTTGTTCCAAAAATATTATTTTATGGCAAAGCAAGCGTTCTGGATAGATAGGATTACAATGATGCTCTGCATGATTTTCCTTTGGGGTTTGATAAACTAGAACCTCTGCAATAGGTGCCATTGAAGATAGATATGTTCTGATTCTTAATCCGCTGCTTCTTGCGCCGCCAGAGGTGATGTATCCACAAACGAATTTCATCTCGGACCTACCAACCAAAGTTCGTACCAGGTATTTTCGTACCAGGTATTTCTTTTTTTATACGAACAAGGAGATAAAAAATCATATAAATCTTGCTATTGGCGTTGAAAAATGTCATGTCCTGATATTATTTCACTACAACAAATGTTATAAATCTGCTTTTGTGTTTTCCAACCATGATCCTTGGCAATATAATTGGAAAAACAACAACATTGGAGTTCAAATTCCTGATAAAGCATGATGCCAAAAAGTTCCAATACATTCAGGTGATGCACAAGGATGGATACTACGTCCTGGGCCAAATACTGGAGATTGAAAAAGAGCTTGAAAAAAGCACTGCGAGCTGTATCATAATAGGCCATAACGAATCAGGATTAAAAAAGCTGATAAGCCCGCTTGATCCAGGAACCGAAGTTCTTGAAGCAGATGACTCTTTCATAGAAGAAACACTGCAGTTAAGCGATGATGGCGCTTTCATAGGCGTCTTGAATGGAAAACCCCAGATAAAGGTAAATATAGACCTTAACAAGCTATTAACAAAGCATGTCGTGATACTTGCAAAAACCGGCTCTGGGAAGAGCTACACCAATGCAGTCATAATAGAAGAGCTGCTTGACAGGAAAGTTCCAATCATTATAATAGACCCGCACAGGGAGTACTGCACCCTTAGGCAGGAGAATGAAGAAGAAAGAGAAAAGCTGATGCAATACGGGCTGAAGCCAAAAAGCTACGAAACAGAAGAGTATGCAGTAAATATAGAAGAGAACAAAAATGCAAAACAGCTTAAATTAAACATAAACAATCTTGCTGCAAGCGAGCTGATACACCTGCTGCCGGCAAAATTATCAAA
>CAZBFA010000022.1:0-9450 GCA_964491045.1 Candidatus Woesearchaeota archaeon | reverse complement strand
ATACCCCTGCTGAAGGAATTAAGCTTGAAGATAATAAGCCCTGTCAAGGATCTGATGGACACGACATATGACAACATGCACAATAAGATGTATGAAATTATCAACGACCTGGTTCAGAAGCATAAAACAACGCTGATATTCACAAATACAAGGTCTGCCACGGAAAGAGTTGTTCATTTTTTAAAAGATAAGTTTCCCAAGAATTACACTGAAAATATCGGGGCGCATCATGGCTCGTTGTCAAGGGAGCATAGGCTAAAGCTTGAAGAAAGACTAAGGAAAGGAGAATTAAAAATAGTTGTGAGCTCAACTTCTTTAGAGTTAGGGATAGACATTGGTTATGTTGACCTGGTTATTCTTCTTGGCTCGCCAAAGTCAGTGGCAAGAAGCTTGCAGAGGATTGGCAGGTCTGGCCACAAGATGCATGACAAGATCAATGGCAAGATAATTGTATTGAACAGGGACGACCTTGTGGAATGCTCGTTAATCTCCAAGGATGTTATTGAAAACAGGATAGACAAAATACACATACCAAGAAATTGCTTGGATGTTTTGGCCCAGCAGATATTTGGCATTGCGGTTTCAGGGCAGATAAGCGTAAATGAAGTATATCAAACAATAAAAAACAGCTACTGCTACCATGATTTGGCAAAAGAAGATTTCAATGACATTATTGATTACCTGGCCGGAAAATATATCTCCCTGGAAGACAGGCATGTTTATGCAAAGATATGGCATGATGAAGAAACTGGAATGATGGGCAAGAAAGGCAAGCTTGCCAGGGTGATATACATGACCAATATAGGAACAATACCTGATGAAAGCCATGTCAAGGTCAAGGCAGGCAATTATATCATAGGAATGATTGACGAGTCATTCTTAGAACGGCTAAACAGGGGTGATGTATTTGTCCTTGGCGGGAGCGTTTATGAATTCAAGTATGCGAGGGGCATGACAGCATTTGTCAGCGCATCGACAACCAGGCAGCCAAATGTGCCAAGCTGGTTTTCTGAGGCATTGCCATTGAGCTTTGACCTGGCAATGGACATACAAAGGTTCAGGAAACTGATGGATGCAAGGTTCAGGGAGAAAAAATCTGCTGGGGAGATTAAGGATTTCATAAAAAGCCATCTTTACATTGAAGATAATGCCATTGATGCAGTCTACAATTATTTTTATGAGCAATACCACTATCTTGAGATACCCAACATAAACAAGCTTGTTATAGAGCATTATAAGGATGAAAAAAATAGCATGGCTTACAGCATATTCCACTCATTGTATGGCCGGCGAGTTAACGATGTATTGTCAAGGGCAATAGCTTTTGCAATAGCAAAGGTTGAGCATAACGATGTTGAGATTGGGATAACTGACAATGGCTTTTATGTCGCGTCAGACAAGCAGTTAAATGCCCTTAAGGCGCTGAAGGCATTGAAAAGCAATGAGCTTCGAGAAGTCATAACCTTGGCAATTGACCAGACAGAGATACTAAGAAGAAGATTCAGGCACTGCGCTTCAAGAGCATTGATGATATTAAGAACTTACAAAGGGAAAACAAAAAATGCCGGCATGCAGCAGATTTCTTCAACATTATTGCTCAATGCAGTAAGGAGAATATCAAACAACTTTCCAATATTAAGAGAAGCAAGGCGCGAGATATTGGAAGACCTAATGGATGTTGAGAATGCCATAACCGTGTTGAAAAGAATTGAAACTGGCGATATTGAAATAAAAGAATTTACAACATTAATACCAAGCCCATTTGCATTCAGCATCGTGATGGAGGGCCATCTTGATTTGCTCAAGGCTGATGACAAGGTAGAATTCCTGAAGAGAATGCATAACCAGGTTCTTGCAAAAATATCCCTAAAGCAAGGCAAGTCTTATAAATGGCTTGAAAATAACATAAGAAATCTCGTCCATGTATAAAAAGGGTTGGCCAAAGAAAAATGAAATTATTAATCCTGATTGCAGCGCTATTGCTGGCAGGGATGATGTATTATTCTTATGCAGAGCATGACAGGTATTATCCGTCAATTTCTGATTTTGCAAAGAATCCTGAAAAATATGACGGCATGATCACAGAGCATCAGATGCAGGTTTATAACATAACTAATGAGTCATTCATGGCAAGATTTGGGGATGATTCTATCCTTGTAAAATATCAGAATGCGCAAAAACCAAAGTTTGGAATGCTGACAGTGCTCGGCTACTACAAAAAGGAAGGCTATATTCAAGCAATAAAAATAAGATACAACAATTACAACAATGGCAAGTATATATTATCGGTTTTTGGCCTTTTCCTGTTCTTGATTATTTTCTTTAGGGAGTGGAAAATAACTTTGCGGGGTTTTGAAAATGCCTGATTGGGTTACTCATATACTGCTTGGGCTGATAATCGCAGAAATATTAAATGTAAATAAAAAAAGCCTTGTTGTGCTTGGCTCTATATTGCCAGATATAGTCCTGAAAGCTTACACTATCTCGCTATTAACACCAATCCCGCTTGATTTTTTGTTCTGGTTTTTTTATCCCCTGCATACTGTTGCCGGAGTGATACTGTTCAGCTTCCTTGTTGCATGCCTCTTTAGACATAGTTTTAAAAAATCATTCATGCTGATTTTTATCGGCGCATTGTTCCATATACTGCTGGACATGACGACAAAGCCGATGGAATATAACATACAAGGCATGCTGCTATTTCCTTTTTCATGGAATGCATACAGCTTTGGGGTATTCTATTCAGAGCAGTACTGGCTTGTTGCATTGATTATGCTGGCTGCATATGCCCTGATCAGATATGCACTTAGAAAGCATCGCGCTTCTCAATAAGTTTAATAAATCCAATTGTTCAACAATGCCTTATGAAATCTGAAACAAGGTACCTGCTGCTGATGTTTGTCGGTGTTGCACTAGCCAAAGGCATATTGTCTTATTTTGTGCCATCAATAAGCGCATTCAGCGATGAATATTATTATGCAAAGCTTGCAAGGTCTTTCTTTTTCAGTCAAGATTTCAGCCTGCATGAAATAAAAGCAATATTCTACCAGCCGCTTTATCCGATTATACTGTCAGTTTCATACATATTCAAGGACATGAATCTTGTATATCTATCAATGAAAATCATCAATGCCATTATTTCAACAGCCGTAATAATCCCTGCCTTTTTATTATCCAGGGAGTTTTTAGATGAAAAGAAAAGCCTTTTGGTCACGGCTTTGATTGCAATGATGCCTGCAGGCTTTTCCATGGCGCCATATTTGATGGCTGAAAATCTTTTTTATCCGTTGTTTTTATTTTCTGTTTATTTTTTATACAAGGCTTTTGCATTTCAGAAGAATGCCCATTATGCTGTTGCTGGCCTTGCAATTGGTTTAACTTTTCTAACAAAAACAAATGGAATCATACTGATTGCAGTTCCGCTAATATTCTTTGTTTTAGACAAGCTGCTGAAGGGAAAAAGATGCTGTTTTAGGAATCTTTTGCTCTTGTATGCTGTTGCTGCCATCACAATATTGCCTTGGCTCATAAGAAACTTGTTGTCATTTGGCAGCATATTTGGCTATAACACAGTCAGCGACATAACTGCATATGCCAGGCATCAAGATTACACAATGCAATTGATAAACTGGATTATTCTTTACTTTGGTTACATAATATTAGCGGGCGGCATCATATTTGGCGTGCTTGCCCTGGCAGGGCTGATAAAGAATTACAATGGAAATGGGCATGAAAACACATTTTATCTTTTGTCGGCCATCACAATAGCGCTTGCCTTGATTGTAGCTGCGAACCATGCAACCGGCGCCCTACTTTATAAAACGCCAATTTCATTTTTTTCAGAAAGGCCGATAGGAAGGTATGTTGATATGATCTTGCCCCTGGTGTTCATAATTGGCTTTATCAATTTTTATAGATATTATGGTTCAATAAACAAGTATCTGCTGTATGCAATGCCTGTGCTCTTGTACAGCACGCAATTGACTATAGCGCCATTGCTGACGCCAAACAACAATTCTTTAACGAGTCTTGGTGCTTTGAAATATGCCATTGAATTTTTGCTCTATAATAAAACCGGCTTTGATGTTGTTTTTAGCTGGGTGACTTTATTGATAATTGGGGTTATTTTTGCGGTGCTTTGCCTGATGCTGATGGCTCTTAAAAAAATCGGGCTGGCAAAATTGGCAATGCTGATGATGGCATTTTTTGCTTTAAGCAGTTTATTGGCATATGGCATAACTTACTACAATGCAAATAAATACTGGTTCAATAATGACCAGATGCAGCTGGGCTATTTTTTCAATAAATATGATAAGGACAATTATTCAACTGTGCTTATTGATGAAAGAGACTGCTCTGGCAAGATTGAAAAAATGGGCACTGGAACGCTGTGTGAAAACAAGATTTCAAGCATAGCTGGCTTTTTCATTAATGACAAAATAATTGTTGGAAATCCTGAAAAGACTGCTGGATATGATTATGCGATAAGCAGGCATAAGCTGGGCTTGAGCATTGTAAAAGATATCAATGGGCTGTACTTGTATAAAAAAGTCTAATCTATCTTTTGCTATAGAATTCCTTTATGGAATCAACGACATATCTTATTTCTTCTTCCCTTAATCCAGGAAACATTGGCAATGACAATATTTCTGGGGCTGTTGCTTCGGCCACCGGGAAATTTTTTGGTTTGCATTCTAAATGCCTGTATGCCTGCTGCCTGTAAATTGGAATTGGATAATGGATTTTTGTTCCGATGCCTTTTGCTTTTAAGTGCCTCTGCAGTTCATCCCTTTTTTTTGCCCTTATGACATACAGATGATAGATATGCCTTACATCTTGGCTTGCTGCTGGCGGCTTTACTTCATCTACATTGCCAAACAAATGTGCGCTGTATAATCTTGCATTGTGCCTTCTTTGCTCGTTAAAGCTGTCTAAATAAGGCAGGATCACATTAAGCCGGGCTGCTTGCAGTTCGTCAAGCCTTGCGTTATGCCCAATTTCAGCATGTTCATATTCTTCATTGCTCTTTCTGCCGTAATTTCTGAGGCTTATCATTTTTTTTGCAATACTCTCATCGTTTGTAGTTATTATGCCGCCATCACCATTGCCCCCGAGGTTCTTTGATGGATAAAATGAAAAGCACACAATTTCATCAAGGCTGCCAACATTTCTTCCTTTGTATGATGAGCCATGCGCCTGGCATGCGTCCCAGACTAATTTCAATTTGTGGAACTTTGCTATCTTGGAAATGCCCTCAACATCGCATGGCTGCCCATAAAGATGAACTGGAATTATTGCTTTTGTTTTTTTTGTTATGCTTTTTTCTATCTCAGAGCACTTGATATTATATGTTTTTTCATCAATATCCGCAAGTATCGGTTTTGCTCCAACATAAGAAACAGCCAAAGCAGTTGCTATATACGTATTGGCCGGCAAGATCACTTCATCACCTTCTTTAATGCCAATTGCTTTTAAAGAAAGGTGCAATGCTTCTGTGCCAGATGAAACACCGACTGCATGTTCTGCATGGCAGTATTTTGCGAAATTTGATTCAAATTCCTTGACTTTCGGGCCCAATATATAATGCCCGCTATGCTCAACTTCAAGTATGGCTTCATCTATTTCTTTTTGTATGTTTCTGACCTGCATTTTTACATTGCCAAATGGGATGTTCATTTTAGTATCTCACTTCTACTGGTTTGTCTTCTTTCAATGATTTTTGCGCCGCAACAAGCACAGCAACAACATTAAGCCCGTAAGCGCCGTCTGTTTTTGGAGTTTTTCCATTTATGATGCAGTCAACAAAATGCTCTGATTGGACTTTCAGAGGCTCTTTTAATTCTATTGAGGGGCTGATTTCATCGCCCAGCCTTGTCTGGCATTGATACTCCCCAAATGGCACATCTTGTTTTATGTATGTGATTGATCTTTTGCACAGCCTTAATTTTTTGTCCACTGGTATGTCATCAAATATTGCTGTGCCTTTGTCGCCGGTTATGACAATTTCCCTTCTTTTCAATGTGTCCAGCCAATTGACATGAATATAGGCAAATGTGCTTCCTGCTGAGTCATTCAAGCATAATTGCACAACATCTTCTGTATCTTTTCCTTCATTAAGGTGGCAGCTGCCATGCGCCAAAACTTTTGCAGCAGGCCTTTTGAACAATGACATTGCTATGCCTATGTCATGCGCTGCCAGGTCCCATGTTGCATTAACATCCATCCTGACCGGGCTTAATCCAGTTCTTTCTGATTTGCAATAATATGGGGTGCCAAGTTCGCCAGTTAAGATGCAATTTTCAAGATAATTTAATGCAGAGTGGTATGCAAAGGTGTGGCCTATCATCAGGACTTTTTGTTTTTTCTTTGCAAGCTCGATTAAATCCTTGCAATTTTCAACAGATGTTGTCATCGGCTTTTCAACAAGAACATGCTTTCCATGCTCAAGCGCGTCTTTTGCAATGCTATAATGCGTGCTTGTCGGCGTTGCTATAACTACTGCATCAAGTGTTTTGTCAGCAAGCATTTTTTTGTAATCATTTATTGGATTTATGTCAGAATAAATCTTCTTTAGCTTTTTGAACCTGTCTTGGTTTGCATCGCAGATGTATTTTACTGCAACGCCCTCTATCTCGCGAAAATTTCTAATGTGGTTTGGCCCCCAATATCCGCAGCCAATTACCCCAACAATCAATTCGACCATTTTGTTTTTTGGAACTTATGCATTATTTAAACATTTCTGCTTTATAATGGCAGCAAAGTTTAAAAATAAGGCTGTTACTTATATCTTAGATGAAAAAGAGGCCTATTCTAAGACATATAAAAAAAAAGCAGCATATAAAAATAAAGCAGGATATAAAACATCACGCGAAGAAACACAATACCAATGCAAGGCATACTGTCCATATTAAACGCGCTGTGCATAAACCAACATCTCATATCGACATGCTTAAGCTGGTTTCATCTGGCGGCCCAAATGTCACAGATACAACGCATTTAAGCAGGTATGTAGAAAGGTCATTAAAAAATGGTGTTGAAAAAGAAAGAATCATTGGCTTATGTTTGCAGGCCGGCTGGACAAAGCAGGAGATTGATGCTGCGTTTGTCAAGGCTAAAAGCATAAGAAGCAAGATTCATTCTTTTAAAGACCATGTTATGGGAAGAAACACGGGTGTAGAAAAACATGTTAAACCGCGTGCAACAAGGCTGAGGCCGAGCGCTCAAAAGATATTTGCTGTTGCATTGATAATCTCCCTTTTGGCATATGCAATATTCTTTGGCAACATACTAAAAAGGGACTGCGGCAATGATATTGATTGCTTTGACAAGCTTGCCGCAAAATGCGCCGGAGCAAAGCTTGAGGCATTAAAGGATGCAAACACATATGAATATACAATAAAAGGCAAGATAGGCAATGATTGCATGGCAAACATCAAGCTTAAAAATATGGCTCTTGGAACTCCAGTAAATATAGTGGAGAAGCTTGAAGGCAAATATGCAGAATGCAAAATACCGAGGGCATTATTAGTGGAAAAAGGCATGAATGACATTGAAGATTTGCTCTCTTACTGTTCTGGAAACCTGAAAGAAAGCGTTTATGAAGTGATAATGGATGACATGTACACATTAATAATAAAAAACATGGGCAATATAACAAAAATGGTGGAAAAAGATCTTTCGAAATTCTCAGCACAAGCTTTATAAATTTTAGTGTCTTGAATTGCTGCATGAAAGGATGTTTTGGAACAAAAGAGTTTAGCATTAAAAGCAGAATATGCAAGAATTGCGGTATTTTTGGTGATTGTGAAAAGGTTGCAAAACGAAATTCAAACAAATTTATTCTTGTCACCGAAGAAGCCATGAAGAAAAACGAGGCCTTGGCCAGGGCATAAATTATTATTTTGCTTTTATCTGAAAAAATGGAAAATAATGCAAAAAAAGAAAGCTACCGCATCCTGCCAAAAGTAGAATATTTCCATTACACATCCAGCCTTGAAGATCTTTCAAAAGACCTGGGGAATTACAATATTTCTTTGCAGAAAGAAAATCCTCATCTTTATAGCTGGATGCAGGAGCAGATTAACAAATGCAGCGAACTTGACAAAGAATTGACATTGTCTACAATCTATGTAATGCACCGCATGATAAAAAAGGCCTCGAAAAGCAGCAGGCTGCTTGCGATAACGGAAAAAACAATGGAAACCGTGCTGTCAGAAGCCCCTAAATTAACAAAAGGATACAATGAGTATGTCGTAACAAACATACAAAGGATCATGGATGAAAATCCTGTTGTTGCGCATTTCTTTTTGGAGCTTATTAAAAATAAGGGCAGCAAAGCCAAAGTCGTTGCCAAGGTTTTTGAAACAGGCGTGATATTATACAGGCTTTTGGAAGTGCAGACCTTAAACACGCAGTGAAAAAAGCGGTGGGAATGCCCAAAAATGGATATACTATCTGTGATTAGTTACCCTGACTACATCCTCAACTTCGTTACCCCAAAAGCGCCGGCCATCATAATTAAGGCTGCTTTGAACACAAGCCTTTTAAGCTGCCTTGTTCTGTTCCCAGCCTGACCTATTTCTTATGAAAACCAACCAATCAGGACAAAGCCTCATAGTATTAGCCAAGACTAATAACAAATAATATACCTCTTTTCAGGCTTCAGCTCCATCATAAAGTCCGTTTATGGTTGCAGGTAAGGACTAATTACCCAGCCTATCCCACCAAAGATTATAACATCCTGATGCTTTTTAAACGTTATTACAATCAATTTTTGCCCACCAAAACCCTTAAATAAAAATTGATTCAGGAGATTAAGCATATGCGGAGGTGGCGGAGCGGTCAAACGCGACAGCCTCAAGAAGCTTTTCTAAGGAGGAAAACCTTGGAAAAGAAATAAGAAAGCTGTTGGCTTAGTGCCTACGCAGGTTCGAACATCAGAACCGGGGTTCCGATGCCTCCTGATACGAAAGTCCTGTCCTCCGCATAGATTTTAAAAATTAAAAAAGGGGCTTATTCCCCTCTCAAAATTTCTTTAACCAGTCTGCTAAGTGTTCTTTCTCCACCGCATTCACTCCATATTATTGGTTCAATGCCCGCTCTGTTCGCAAAGCCCAGTTTTATGCTGCTGTCGCAGTTGCAAGCAACTAGTTTTACTTTTTTGTGTTTATTATCTGCTATTGTGCTTGCTGCAGCTAGTGCGCCATCCAGTGCATTTTTTCCGGCGTAAACAATCACTTCGTCGACTTTTTCCAAGTTCACCTTGCTGTAAAGGCTGTGCATAATCTCTTGAAGCTTTTGCGCTGAGCCCTGGTAGTAGCGTCTATCCTGGCTATGGACTATTACCTTGCGTCCGACCTTGCGTCCGTCGTATATTCCTGCTGGGTAGCTGTCTACATTGTTATAATGCAACATTTCCACCAGTCTAGGACTGGTGGGTGAAACCAATAG
>CAZBFA010000021.1:0-9529 GCA_964491045.1 Candidatus Woesearchaeota archaeon | reverse complement strand
CCTGCGCCATGAGCCGTTGAGCCAAAAGAAACTTCTTCGGCCTTTTTTGTGCCGAGTAACAGATATGATGCAGTGCCCATGCTCCCCGGTATTATCACCGGCTGGCCAATGTCCCTGTAGCATTCTGGTATTTCTTCCCTTCCGGGCCCGAAGCTTCTTGTTGCGCCTTTCCGATGAATGCAGACTGTTTTTGTCTCGCCATCAATCTTGTGCTTTTCAAATTTTGCAATATTATGGCACACATCATATATCTGGCTCATTCCACTGGAGCTTCCCATGACTTTTGCAAAAACATCCCTTGTCCAATGTGCAATCATCTGCCTGTTTGCAAAAGCATAATTCACGCCACAGCACATAGCAGTGTAATATTCTTTTCCTAATTCGGAATTTATTGGCGCATTAATCAGCTCTCTGTCAGCTAAATCCTTGAAGCCGTATTTTGCTTCCATTTTTGCTATATAATCAGAAGCTATCTGGTGGCCAAGCCCGCGAGAGCCGCAGTTACCAACTATAAAATTGTCTGAAATAAAGGTGTGGTCTTTATGTTCTACAGTTATATCATAAACATAGTCATTAAATTCCTTTAATTCAATAATTTCTTCGATCTCATCCCATACTGCTTCTGATGTTGCACTCATTTTGGCATATGGGATAAACTCCATAAATGTTTGGTAGGGTATATTTCTAAATTTAAAACTTGTAATGTGTAGCTGCCTCTCTGGTATAGAGGTTATTATTGATTCCCTGCTTGATATGCTTTTTTTATAGTTCAAATAATGCAATGCAAAAGAAGATAATATAGCTCTCTTTTTATTATACTCATAGCCTATTTTGTTCCATAGCCTCTTGATGTTTTCCTCTTCAGAAGAAACTTGAATGATGAGTTTTACTGTTTTATCCCCCCTTTTGGTGATTATCCCTTTTTGTTCGATAATTTTACCGCATTCTATCCCAAAGCAACACAGTAATAATCGGATTTCATTTAAAAAAGCATATCCATTTGCTTTTAATGTTTCAATTTTATTTAAAGAAAGTTTACATGTGCCAAACCTATATTTTTCATATTTTCGTATTGCGGGTTTTGACATTTCTGCCCCAAAATAACCTGCTAGATAAAGCCGTTTAATCCATTGTGGGGCATTAAATAACCATCTTGGAACGCCAAACTCCATTCTACTTTTATTGCCAAATGGCGAGCCTAAAGCATAGAACAACAGTGGAAGGCCTAGTGAGCTAATACTAAATTGATAGCTACTACCTTTTATAGTCCTAACTTTTTCATCCACTTGTTTAACTTTGCTAACAGAATCTACCTTACAAATTGAATTACATCCATAGCCAAGACTAATAATATCTTTTCTTATTTCTTCTAGGTCATCTGGTCCACCTATAAACTTAGCAGTCCATCGTTCTTTATTTTTGCCTAACCAACCGTCTCCAGTCAAAAGAATTATAATTCAAAGGTAATAATCCCCGCTTTTTTAAATTTTTGATTGTTCTTTCGCTTGCGCCAATATTTTTTAATCTATTTTCGTCTACTATAATATGGTCTAATGGATATTCATATTCTATCCCACTAAAAGGTAAAATAGCTACCCTGTTTCCTGTCTCAATTTCATTTATTGTTTTTAGACCGTCTTGAGTTAAAAATGGATGATCATCAGTGGCAATTATTTCCTTTTTAGTTTTTGTAATAATCTTAAAAATCTTGCCATGCGGTTTTAATTTAAAGAATTTTTTAATTTTAGTATTTTCTATTCTCAAATTTGTGCTATTTAAACATTTTACTTTTATGTTTTCCCATTTAGTTTCTAAATCTTTTATACTAATCCAAGAACCGTGCTCTGTTAAAACTTTTGCAGTACCAGGTAAACAATGAATCATGACTGTGACCTGGCCTTCCTTGTCTATGCCAAATCTTTTTGCGATTTCTGCATCATATATCTTGTCAACTTTTTGCAGCTCTAAAAAGTGATTCCCTGAGCCGAGAGTTCCAAGCTGCGGCAGGCCCCTTGCCAATGCTCTTTCAGAAACAACGCCCGGATCAGCAGCATTCATGCAGCCATATTCCTCTGTTTTATCCAAGTCGCCTTTAGAACCATAGCCATTTTCCAATGCCCATTTTGAGCCTTTTTTTAGTATTTCAAGAAGAACTTCTTTGCTTAACTTTGTTATTCCTGGCTTTCCAACACCTGCTGGAATCTCCTTTATCAGCATATTGAGAAGCTCTTTTCTTTTGCTGGCTATGTCTTTCTCTGTAAAATCTGTTCTTAAAAGTCGCACGCCGCAATTTATGTCATAACCAACACCACCAGGGGAGATTATGCCTTCTTCCATGTCAAATGCCGCAACACCCCCAATCGGAAAACCGTCTAAGGTTTACTTAATATTAATTAAGCAAAAATCCTTCGTGAGCATCCGGCATAACATAAGCAGTTCTTTGGATGCCCTTTAGTGTTGCTACATTCTGCAATTGCTGCAGTGTCCTGTCTCCTTTTATCTTTTGCAATAGCTTTTCTGATGCATAAACTACCGCAGGCACGTTCATAGCGCCATTTTTTTCAATTTTCCATGTGTTCTCATTTATTTTCTTGATTTCCATAGCCCAATCAGAATTTTTGCCCATTTATAGCTTTTATGGTTTTAAACATCAACGACAACCTGGCACACCCACCCATCTTTTTCTTTCTTTACAAACATGCTGTTATATGTAACTGCTTTAACATCCAAGCCAATCTTGTAATTTTCTGCCTTGTCTCCAGTCAATTCTGCTTCTAATCTTAGCTTTTTTTCATCAAGTCTTATCTTTTTTATTTTACTTAAGAAAAATCCCTTTGAATCAAGCAGGAACAAGAACTCTTCCAGGAAATTATACAACAGATTTTCAAGGTCCTTGCCTGAAACATTTATCTTCTTTTTTATCTTTGGCATAATTTTTCCAGAATACATCGTGTTGAACATTGCTAGTGCGGAGTTTTCAAATGCTTCAGCCAGTGTTTTCCCAAATGCCTGGAATTTTATGTCAGCAGTATGCTCAAGATACTTGTATTTTTCCATGCAGACTACGGTTATTTTTGTATTCATAAAGATTGTGAATCTGTCTAGAAACCTTTAAAAATAAGACATAACTTTAAAGTGGTAAAATGGACGCGCCAATATACCTTATTTTATTTATAGGATTTGCCTTGGGCTACTTGTTTTACGAAGTATTCAAGATCAAGGCAGGGGGTGTGCTTGCAATACCTCTTTTGATTATCTATACAATCTCGAATGTAAGGCTGTTCTTTTTGACTTTATTTATCGCAGCGATCATTTTCTTTATTCTGGAAATGATATTCAAGAAAACAGCAATTTATGGAAGAAGGCTGCTTTACATAGGCTTTGGCCTGTCCATAATACTTACTTCGGCAGCAATTGTTCTGCTCAAGGCTCCAAAAGCAGTTGTATTCCTGACATTGATTCCCGGGTTGATAGCTTATAACTTCCACAAGGAAAAAAACTCGCCTGCAGGGTTGCTGTGGCCGTTGTTTTTGACTGACATTTATGCGATAATCATGCTGCTTCTTGCATGGTTGGTGCTATAAAAAAATGAAACAAATAGTTGTTGAAGGTATGCGAGGAAAAAGCGAAGTCGTCGCTCTTATGGATTATTACCTGGCAAAAAGAAACTATAATGTCTTATCAAAGGTGACTGGGCTAAATCCAATCATAAGCAGTAATGGCATCAAAAAATTTGTTAACAGAAAGGGGGGATTTCTTATTGACCACGAAAATAGGCGGTGCCTGAAACTTGCAAAAGGCAAGGATTTCATTGTTTTTGAAAATCAAGGCATAAGCCCATACACAATGAAACTTTTTAACAACATATTGAAGCCAGACGTCATTCTTATACCAAATGTCAGACTGGAACACCAGGAATCACTTGGTGAAACCATAGAAGAGATAGCAAACAGCTTTGCCATGCATTTTGATGTTCCAAAACTTATCATAACGACAGAGCAAAAAGAATCAGTGCTAAAAATATTCCGCCACTATGCAAAAAGATACAACAAGGAGCTGATAAGTGTGAAATGCGAGGAAGAAATCCCGTCAATAAACAATATTCATCTTGTCAATGAAGCATTGAAAAGAATAACCGGCTTCGGCCTTAGTGAAAATGACCTGGAAGAGCACAGAGAAAAATTGCTCAGAAGGTTTTCAATAAAGACAAGCAGGAACGGAATAAAATATTTCATCAGCTCAAAAATAAATGATGTCGGCAGCTCATTGGCAGCATACAAATTTTTGAGCAGGCAGCATCCGGACGAAAAGTTATGCTATGTTGCCTATTTCAGATCTGACAGAAAAGACAGGGCAATGAGCTTTATACATTTCTTCAATGCCATTGGAAAAAATAACAATATCAGCAGAATATTCTTGAGAGGCGATTTTTGCGAATATGTATATGGAAAACTTGCAGCAAGCATAAAACAAAAAACAAATATCATTGAAAAGGCAAGAATCAAGGATGTGATGGATTATTGCAGGAAAACAGATTCCGTCCTTGTGACATCTGTGAATGGCGTCAATGGTTTTATGAGAAAACTCGAGAAAAATTTGGAAGCCTGAAAAGCAAGACAAGGTTTATATACTAATTTTGCTAGTTCATCAGCGAGAAAATATGGCTGCGGCAAAACAAAGCAAGCATTATATCTGCAAAGAATGCAATTTAACATACAAAGACAAAAAAATAGCTGAAAAATGCGAGAGATGGTGCAAGAAGCATCAAAGCTGCAACCTGAAAATAATAAAGCATGCAATAAATGCATAAGGAGAAAGAATGAACAACAAAAACCAAGCCATGCCTGTAAAAAAATACTGGAGATGCACAATCTGCAATGATCTGCATTACGGCGTTAAGGCTCCAGAAATCTGCCCAACCTGCAGCTACCCGCGGGAAAAAGCAATAGAAATAACAAAAGAAGAATTTTTGGCATTGCTCAAAAGCAAGAAGGCTTAAAGAATGGCCGACCCAGCAATAGCACAAAAGGTAATTTTTATTTTAGGCTTAACAAATATATTTTTTGCCATATTAATCTTTTTTTCCTGCAGGTGCATACTTGAAATTTTCGTTGGCAGGCTGATGAAATATAACTGGTATAAAAGATTCTATGGATATCATTGCTATTACTGGCGTTTTTTTATTTTGTCCGTGATTGTGCACGCAACGCTGGCATTATTGACTTTTGGAAATCCATTCTAGCTTTGCTTTCAGAAACATATCATTTTGCAAGGTCTTCTAAAACAAGCAATGGATTAAACTGCTTATTGCTAATGTCCCACCCCATAAGCAATCCTTCTACATGGTCATCTGCAGTGCATGGATAATAGTGAGTTTCAAAGTGAAGATGGTTATAGCTTGCTCCATAAATTTTTTTGACCTCTTCCGGTATCTTTACATTTCTTGTTAATTCATAAGGCCATTTTCCCACTGCGCCAATGCGCTCACCGCAGTCAACTATTGTGTCTGTAAGCACATCAACATTAGTTCTTTCTTTTATCTTCTTAGGAATGCTGCCAACATCAAGATGGACAAAATTATAAGTGATTTCAGAATACGTGCCCAACAAGATGACATTTGCCAGATTTTCCCTTCTTCTATCACAACAAAAAAACACTGCTCTTGATTTTTCAGGAGCCAGGACCGATATGCCTGCATTTACCTGCATGTCAACACCGCGATGGCGGCTGGGGCGAAATGGAAAAGAAGCGGGTGAACTGTAATTCGCTTCTCCAAAATAGCAAGAAAGATGCAGGTTTGCAGTAGTCTTATCAATCGGCCACGGAAGAGTATGTATAAATCCTTCTAATCCATCCGGCAAAATACCACAGTCTTTCTTTGTTTTGTACTGCTTTGACTTTCCAATTATGTGCACCATTTTTAATGCGATTTTGGCATAAGAGCATAAATATAAACCTTTTGCCAAGATGCAAAACTGCAATTATAAAGATAGTTTTATATATTAAATTGCCTTGATTACTTTTTACTAAGGGGGTGTTTAAATGTACAAAATAAAAGTTCTAATGGCAGGTTTTATTACGCATGATACAAAGAGATTTGTTGTGGAAAAGCCAAAGAATTACAAGTTTTCGCCAGGCCAGGCAACAATGGTGTCTATTGACAAGAAGGGGTGGAAAAATGAAAGAAGGCCATTCACATTCACCTCATTAAATGATGACCTCGTTCTGGAGTTTACACTGAAAAAATATGAAGTTCATAAGGGAGTAACAGAACAGGTGCATAAGCTGAAGCCAGGAGACAGTTTGATCATTGAAAGGCCATTTGGTGCGATAAAATACAGTGGGCCAGGAACTTTTATTGCTGCCGGAACAGGAATTACTCCATTTATTGCAATATTCAGGCAGCTAAAGAAAGACAACAAGGTAAACGGAAACAAGCTTATTTTTTCAAACAAGACTCATGATGATGTGATACTGGAACCAGAGCTAAAGCACATATTTGGCAAGGAAAACATGATGTGCACGCTGACAAGGGAAAAATGTGATGGTTATGCTGCAGGCAGGATCAATGAAAGCTTCATAAAAAAGCATGTAAAAGATTTCAAGCAGCATTTTTACATCTGCGGGCCGCCAGCTTTTGTGCTTGATGTCAAGGACATTCTGGAAAGGCTTGGCGCAAAAAGCGACCAAGTGATCATCGAAGAATAGCTTGAAAAATAATACATCAAAGATGGGAAATTACTATAAAATGCATCACCGAAATGTTTAATAATCTATAAGGAGCTTTAAAAACAAAAAGGGTGCTATATGATAGACAGCTTAACAAAATTCCTAAACAGCTTGTTCTCCAGCATATTCAAAAGAAGAAAAAACATCAAGATTGGCCTGTATGGCGCGCCAAATTCCGGAAAAAGCACTCTCGCAAACAGAATAAGCAAGGATTGGCTTGGCGAAGAGATGTCAAGAGTTTCCAAAATACCCCATGAAACAAGGGAAATAATAATGAAAGAGCAAATTGAAGTGAAGTCAAAAAATGGAAAAAAGCTCACTTTCAACCTGATAGACACTCCCGGCATTGCGACAAAAATTGACTATGAAGATTTTCTAAGGTTTAACATGACAAAGAAAGAGGCAAAGCAGCGCGCAAAAGAAGCGACAAAGGGTGTTATTGATTCAATCAAATGGCTTGATTCAATGGACTGTGTTCTTGTGGTGGTTGATTCAACTGTAAACCCATACTCGCAGGTTAACATAACAATAATAGGCAACCTTGTGGCAAGGGACATTCCGGTCTTGATTATTGCAAACAAAACTGATATAAAGAGGTCAAACATAAAAAGAGTAGAGGATGCATTCCCGCAATATGATGTTGTTGGGATATCAGCAGAGTATGGCCATAACATGGAGGATTTGTACAATGCACTGTTCAAGCTTGTCAAATGAAAAGAGGTTGAAAAAATGATAACGCTTCAATTTGTACCGTACAATGAATTAAACAAGCTAACGCCGCCAGGAAAAATCAAAAGAATACTGGACATAGCAAAGGACAACAAAATAGTGCTTGTTGAGGGAAGGTTAAAGCCAGAAGAGGAAGCAGACCTCATACAAAGAACAATGGAAGAAGTAAACCCCCACTTCAAGGGCGTTGAAATCTGCACAATCTATCCAGAAAGCAAGAACATAGACATGTTTGAAAAATTAAGGGCAACCATGATCAACTTGCTTGTCGGAGACAGAAGAGGGCTGACGGTAATCGGGCCGGCAACAATTGTAAAGGAAATAAAAAGAGACCCAAACAAGATATTGCTGCTAACAAACAATGCCAAGAAAAAGCGAGGTAGATAATGCCACACCAATGCGTAAGGTGCAATAAACTGTACCCAGATGGCAGCGAGGCAATATTAAAGGGCTGTGAGTGCGGTGGGAAGTTCTTTTTCTTCATCAAGCAAAAATATGTTGAAGAAGCCAATGAAATAACAATAAACCTTTCAGAAGAGCAGAAGCAGCAGATAGAGCAGGATGTTCTTGAGATTATCGGAGCTAAAGATGACGATGCTCCTGTGATATTAGATTTGGAATCAATCAGGGTTGTGGAGCCCGGCAAATATGAGCTTGATTTGGTGGAATTATTCAAAGGCAGGCCATTAGTTTATAGGGTTGAAGAAGGCAAATACATAATTGACATTGCATCTTCTTTCAGGATGGACAAAGAAAAGAAATAGTCCAATATATTCATTTAAACTTGATAATGTTTAAAAGTCTGCCTGCCCCACCAAATGCATGAGATATAAATACAGGGTAAGGCTTTTCTATGCTGCTGTCTTTTTCATGCTCGGCGTGATTTTAGGGCACTATATCAGCTTTGACCATGGCTCTTTAGGACTTGATGGCTTAAGCAATCTCTTGCCAAAAGAAGAAATCAAGGAACATGCAGGTGCTGACACATCAATAATCCAGGACAAATCTGGCATTGGGGTAATCCTGCCAAAATCCGAAGTTTCAATCAAAAACGCAATTGACCTTGCGGTGCTTGACTTAGACATTGAAAGAGGCAAGAAATTGAATGTTGTTTATGAATATTCAGAATGTTCATCTGATGATGTTTCTTCAGCCTTGTCAGAGCTTGAAAAAAGCGGGGTTTCACATGTTTACGGGATATTCTGTGATGAAGCAATAAAAGCAGCTGTTGAAGCTGCTGTTAAAAACAATCTTGTCTTGATAACAGCGTTGCCAAAAAAAGAAATTGCCCAAACCTTTGAGTCCAACAGCATAAAGATAAAAGCGAGCCATGAATTGACAAGAAGCATGAACAGGTTTGCTGTTGCATATAAAGCACTGTACAAACAAGAGCCAGGAACGTCTGATGCAATATCCTATGACATTGTTAATATGATGGCTCTTATGATGGACAAAAAAGAAGCAACAGGCTATGAAGGGGTCACTGGCAAGATTAGCCTTGATGGCAAGGGCAAAGTTTATCTAATTTCTATTGAATAACCTATAAAAGAACTTATCAAAAAATGGCAAAGCAAAAAGAAATGCCTGGAGATGAATTTTTTTTGAAATTATACAGCCTTGAGAAAGATTTAAGGCGCATAAAACTGGAAAACAGGATATGCCTTCACAGCCATGAAGGCTATTTTGAGCTTATTGAAAAATTAAAAAACCAAAATCTAAAAAAAGAGCCGTTTGACCTTAGCTTCTCTGCGCTGAATGGCCTGATAGCATTCAATTTTTACCTGCCTTATTCAAGGTGCTGGTTTGCAGACTTCTCAAAAGCTAATCTTTTTGGCTCAATCTTCAGCAAAGCAGATTTTTACAAGGCCAACCTCTCTGAAGCAAGTTTTAGCGATGCAAACCTGATTGGCTCAAACTTTGAGGATGCAAACATCTGGAATACATATTTTTTCAAGACATCTCTTTACGGCGCAAGAAACCTTGAAAACGCTGTGAATTTATACAGAGCGGATTTTTTTAGGGTTGGCGTTACAAAAAAAGAAAGACGAATCATAGAAAAAGAAAAAGCTGA
>CAZBFA010000020.1:0-9964 GCA_964491045.1 Candidatus Woesearchaeota archaeon | reverse complement strand
TACATCAACGGCAGGTTTAACATGAAAGATTACCTTAGAAACATAAATAAAGTTACAAAAGAAGACATAGCACATGCAGCCAGATTATATCTTAACGGCAATCATCTGATAAGCATTGTAAAGCAAAAATAAAAATGGAAAGCATCGGCGGGCAGGCAGTAATTGAAGGCGTGATGATTAGGAACAAGAACAAGATAGCAACAGCTGTAAGGACAAAAAAAGGCATTGTCACAAAAGTCGATGATTTCATCTCATTGACTGAAAAGTATAAGGTGTTAAGGATCCCAATCATAAGAGGCAGCGTAGTTTTCTTTGAAACCTTGAAAATAGGCATAAACACATTGAACTACTCTGCAGACCTGGCAATGGCAGATGAAAAAGAAAAAGCTGCTGAAAAAAGCGAATTCAACTTTTACATGACCCTCTTGCTGGCAGTTGCAATTGCAGTGCTTGTATTCTTGTTTTTGCCAATATTCATAACAACAAAGCTGTTCAGCATAGAAAAAACAGCACTGCCATTCAATATCGTCACTGGCATCATAAGGATAATTATGTTTGTGCTTTATGTTTATGCAATATCCTACATGAAGGATGCAAAAAGGCTTTACATGTACCATGGCGCCGAGCACAAGGTTGTAAACTGCTATGAATCTCTTGGAAAAGTCACGTTTAAAAATGCCAAAAAATATTCAACAATACATAAAAGATGCGGCACGAGCTTTCTGTTCATTGCATTTGCAACAGCAATACTGGGGTTTTCTTTCATTGACCTAATTGCCTTTGCTGTTTTGGGAAAAACGTCAATGATGATAAGGCTTTTTACGCATTTGCTGTTCCTGCCATTCATACTTGGAGTATCTTATGAAACAATGAAGTATGCAGCTGCCAGAAACAATTTGTTGACAAACATTGTTACCTATCCGGGATCTTTGATGCAAAAAATAACAACGCAAGAGCCAACAGATGACATGATAAAGGTTGCCATGGCTGCGCTGAAAAAGATTGTTTGATTGATTTATCTAACCTTCCTTGCAATATTAAGCACTGCCAATACACCAACCCTCATCTGCTTTTCAACCTTAAAGCCCGCATTTTGCAATAATGTCTTAAATTCTTCCTTGCTGTATAATTTAATATGGCCTGGCTCTATAATATAGAATAACTTTCTGATTATTGGATTTACAATGCTTAAGTCAGCAAGCAACAAGATGCCATTCTTCTTCAAGACTCTGTGCATTTCGCTTATTGCTTTTGAAGCATGCTCATAATGATGAAATGCTTCTGTTGAAGCCACAACATCAAAATAATCTGCCTTAAATGGAGTGCTTTCAACATCGCCATACTGCACTATTGCTTTGCTGCCAAGATTTTTTCTGGCTTTTTCAAGCATTTTCCTTGAAATATCAATGCCATATAATTTCAACTTGGCTTTCTGCAATTTTCGCTTTCTGTCCAGCATCAGCAATAAATCGCCAGTGCCGCAGCCAACATCAAGAACCTTGCCATAGTTAATATGGCGAGAAACATATCTTTGCACATAAGTCAGCCATACCCTGAAAGGGTTTAGCATTGTATCATATGAAGATGCCCATAAATCAAACAGCTTTATTGATTCTTCCCTTTTTGTCATTTTGCTAATAATTCATAGCAACTTTGACTTTTTTAATCTTTTGCCGAACATTTTATAAATGGGATTACTGCAAATATCAACCATGATAAAGCCAAAAACAATCGACCTGAGCAGGGCAGATGGCTATGCAGTTACAGATGCAGATATTGTAAGAAGAATGCTAAAACAAGATGGCTGCTATAAAAAAGGTCTTGTTTTCAGGGGGTTTGATGGCAGAAAATTGGAAAAAATGCTAAAGTATGGAACTGACAATCCAAATTCTGCAATTAGCTATGGCTGCACTGAACAAGAGCTGGATGACTGCGGCATTGACTCTGTTAACAATGCCCTGGTTTGTGCAGGAGAAAAAGCAATCCCTGCATTGGCTGTTTATGACAGCTTAAAATTAAACATGGACTCTTATCCCTATGAGTTTGGCTTTGCTGACCCAAAAAACAAGCTAGACGCATTGGTTGCAGTCTACATTCTCAGAATCTGAGTAAAAAAGCCCAAAACTATGGTGTTATATGCATGATTTAGAATATACTTTTTAAGCTAGTAAACTTTATAAGAAGATTTCAGGCCTTAAAAAGGCATGGACACTGCCAGAATACTGCTCATTTCAGCAATCGCCCTCGTTGTCATCATAGTTCTGTATTCAATGTCGCGAAAATCTGCGCAAAAATACTACAAAAAAGCAGAAACCTGCCATCAAAAAGGCGAATACTACCATGAGCTGAATGACGAAGCAATAGCAAACGATTATTACAAGGAAGCGGCATTTTTCAGGAAAAAGGCAGAGGAGCTGGAAAATGTGGTTTCATGATCTTGGCTTTGAGGAAAACCCGTTTGATGAAAATCCAAATCACAAGCTTGTTGGGTATGAAAATATCATAGAAGATGTTCTTTACAATATCCATGCAGGCAATATTGTCTTTCTTGAAGGCCCAAACGGCTCTGGCAAGACAGCAATACTGAAAAAGGCAATCCAGACATTCAGGGGAAATGGCAAGGTCGCATATGTTGAATGCCAGAAGGTAAAGGAATTGAACATAGAAAATGTCCTTAAGGGAAAATACAACTTTATAGAAAGGCTTTTCATGCCAGCCCCAAGAGACATGATAGTTCTTATCGATGACATTAATGAGCTTGACAGAAAGAATACGGAGCGCCTGAAGTATTACTACGACCAGAATTACGCGCGAGCAGTCATCTTGACTGGCGAAAACCACAGCAATGCAAACCTGACAGATTCATTAAAAGACAGGATTAAAAAAGTCATAAAGCTGAACGGCCTTAAATATTACGAAGCAATTGATATATTAAATTCAAGGCTCAGGAGCAAGCAGCTGATCCCGCAGGAGATAATCCAGGAAATTCTGGAAAGAACAGAGAGCAACAGAAAAAGATTCCTAAATGCCTGCGAAGAATTGTGCAAGGCAATAGCAGAAAACAAGGAAACAGTTGTAACAATGGCTCACGTTGACAATCTATTGCCAAAAGTGAATAAAACAGCTGAAAAACAGGCTAAAAATATTGAAAAGCCAGTCAAAAAAAGCGCTGGCAAAAAGAAAACCTCAAAAAGCAAGGGCTCTGAAGAACTCAAGGTTATTTATGAAGGCCCTGAAGATGCTGCAGAGAGGTATTATTAGGAGAGCAAAATGGAACTATGGTACAAGCAATTTGGATTTCATAACAACCCATTCAGCATAAAGCCATTGGCATTTCACGATGAAATAATGGGCTATGATGTTGATTTGGTATTGACAAAGATACAAAATGGCGAAGTTTTATTTTTAGAAGGCGATTATGGAAAGGGAAAGACAACAATACTGAAGAAGATAGTCAGGAAATTTGGCGGCCAGAAAAAGGTTGTTTACTACAGCTACAATAGGACAGAAGCAAATGTTGATTTTGACAGACTGATAAAAGAAAGGCATGGATTCTTTGGCAGCTTGTTCAGCGATGATAATAATCTTATCCTGCTCTTGGATGAGGCAGAAAATTTAAGCCCGGAAGACAGTGAAAATCTGACAGCCATGCACCAGAAGAACTTTAAATCAATTGTTTTAGTCGGGAAAGATTACAATAACCTTGGCAATGCAAATGGGCTTCAGACCATGATTGGGGCAAATATAATAAGGCTTGGCGAGCTCACAGAAGATGATGCAATAAACATCGTAAGAAAAAGAATAGGCTATATCAACCTGCTGTCAGATGATATAATCAAGGTTATATTCAAGAAATCCGGCAGGAATCCGAGAAGCTTGCTTAAAAACTGCGAGGACATCTGCAAGCATGCAGTTGAGCAGGGCTATCGCCAAGTGAAAGAAGAGCACGTCAAGAAAGTTCTTGGCTAGAAATTATATTCTATGATTCAGGACGTATTTATTATCGGCGCGACAGGAATGGTCGGCAGGTCTCTAGTTAGACAGATAATTGAAAAAGAAGATATGAGCCATCACCGCCATGCAAATCCGACAAGAATAATTGGACTGGCCTCCAGCAAGTATTTTATGTACTCTTCTGATGGCATTCAGCCAAAAACAGCGCAGGATTTTTCAACCAGAAACTTCAGCAATGCCAAAAGATACAAAAACCTTTCTGAGCTGCTCGACATCGCAGATATAAACAATAAAAAAGAAAGCAGCCTTGTTTTCATTGATGCAACTGCTGCCAATGAGCCTTTGACAAAATTCCATATGGATGTCATAAAAGAAACACCTCATGGAATTGTCACAGCAAACAAGAATCCAATAACAATGCCTGATTATAGTATATTCAAGCAGCTTACAAAAGACCCAAACAGATATGGTTACAGGTGCTCTGTAATGGCTGGCGCGGAAGCCGTGCCTTTCTTGCAGGACTTGAAAGACCTGAATGACGGGCTTTATATGATTGAAGGCAGTTTCTCAGGCACACTCAGTTACATTGCTTCAGAGCTTGAAAAAGAAGACAGGCCTCTTTCCGATATAATAAGAGATGCTCATGTTCTGGGTTATACAGAGCCGCACCCAAGAGATGATCTGCTTGGCATGGATGTTGCAAAAAAATTATGCATATTGGCAAGAACCGCAGGATACGCCGTAAACCTTGATGACATAAAAGTAATGCCATTTGTGTCAAAAGATTTTTTATTGGAAGATGATGCAGACAAGTTTTTGAAATCCCTGGAAGATATAAAATATATCAAGGACATGGATGCCAATGCTTCTGGCAGAATGAATGAGGCAAGAAAAAAAGGAAACACATTAAGGTATGTTGCAAAAATGGATGCAACAGAAGAAAAGCCAAAACTTGAAGTTTCCCTGCAGGAAGTTCCAAAAAACAGCCCTCTTGGAAATCTTCCTGCCGGAAAAAACAAAATAGTGATTGTCTCAGAAGCCTATCCAAATGGCTATTGCATAGAGGCAATTGGGGCAGGCCTTGACGTGACAGCAAGAAACATAAGAAGGGACTTGCTTACGCTTCTCCCAGAAAGAAGCTTTTAAGGCAAAATTCTCAGGAATTTCATCGTGTCGTAAAGCTGTGTTAAGACAGCCTCGCGCATGTCAAATTTTTTAACAGGCCTGACTTCCCTTATGCTCTTTAACATCAACATTGGAACTAAAAATCTTAATACCCCAGAAATGACAAGCAAGACAAAAAATGAGGTTAATCCATTGGCTATATATGTGCTTAAAAAACCTCCAAAAGTTGCCCCTAAAAAAGCGCCGGATGTTGTTAAAATGCTCGAATACGCAACGCACAGCCCAATTCTCTCCCTTGAAACAGCATCATAAAGAAAATTTGATGCCCCTAGATTAAAGCTTGCCCACAAGACTCCTGTCAATGCCTGAACTGCAAATAGGTAATAGAAATTGCTTGAAAATAGCCAAAGAAAAGGTATTGCAGGGATAAGCATGCTTGAAGACTTTATCAGGAACATATTTCCATATTTGTCTCCAAGCTTCCCAAACAAGGGCATGGTTATCAATGTTGCCAGTGTTTGTGATGTAATCAGGAATGTATATGTAATGTAAGCAAAATTCAGCTGCTTCAGCATATAAACGACAAAAAATGGCGATGCAACCTGCACGGCAAACTGGAACAATGCGACAAAGATAACAAATCTTCCAAAATTGTTTGTATGCATTGATTTTAAAAACTGCTTGAAGCTGAAATAATAATTATGGCTTAACTCAAGTTTTGGCTCATATTTTTTCAGCAAAAAATGCCTTGACACAAGCCTGGCTAAAAAAGCCACTCCAAAAAGGGCAGCAAAGCCGGCAAACAAGTAGTCTGCTTTCTTGAATTCATCCAAGATAGCGCCAACAAGCAATAAACTCACTAACCCGACAGATCCTATGATCATGCTTCTCCTTCCAAAATACTTTCCCGATTCTTCAGCAGGAACCAAATCTTTCATCCATGAAGTCCATGCGGGGGCTATTGCAGAATTAAAAGCAATGAGCAGAATATAAAAGAAAAGCAAAAAGAACACAGCAGTGTCCAGCTTGAAATTCAACAGGCTTATCATAGCAATGAGCAGCCATATGCAGGCCTGAAACAGGACAAATTTTGTTACAATTGATTTCCTGCTGTATTTTTCCATCAGCTTTGGCGTCTTGAGCTGGAACAGGCTGCTTATAAGATTAGGCAAGGATGAAATAAAGCCTATTGATGAATTGCTTGCTCCCAATGCAATTGCAAGCGGTGAAATGCTGCTGCTCCCAGCAGAGTCCATTATTGCATGTGCCGAGCCGTCTCTTATGCTGTAGCCAAGGCTTTTCTTTCTCAATGTTTCAATTGTTTTTGTTTGGCGCATTTTTCATCATACTGCATAAAAAAATAATGCATGCAAAACTTGCTTTTAAATATTACTGGATATTTTTAAATGCTTTGTTCTTGCAGATTTCTATCAAGCTTTTCTCAGAAAGATGGTTTCCTATGAACATTATGCCTACTGGCAGCTTGTTTTTATAGCCTGCATTTATTGTTATATGGGGCAATCCGGCCAGATTTGGGCCTACTGTCAATATGTCAATCATGTAATTTTCAAGCAATGTTAATTTGTCAACGTCAGAAAATTTCGGCGCGACTATGGGCATTGTCGGGCTGACCAATAAATCATATTTTTTGAATGCATTCTTGTATTCATTTATTATCAATGTCCTTGCCTTCATGGCCTTTAAGTAATATTGGTCCCTGAATCCAGCCATCCTTGCAAAAGTCCCAAGTATAATCCTTCTTTTTGCCTCCTTCCCAAAAGCATTGCTCCTGACTTTGGAAAAATATTCATTGAAGTCGCCTTCAAGGTTTTCTTCATGGCCGTATCTGATGCCGCAGTACTTTGCAAGGTTTGTTGATGCCTCAGATGTCGCGATTATATAATAAACAGCCAACCCATATTCAGCAACAAGAGGCAATGAAACCTCTTCATATTCAATTCCCAATTTGGAAACAGTTTTCAGTATGATTTCTTTAATCTCCTTGTCTACATTCATTGCTTCTTTTATTATCCCAATTTTCTTTGTCTTTTTGTCTTTAAGCTCGGCATTTAATGAAGTTGAATCCTTTTCATCATGCCCGGCAGCAATATTCAATACTAACTCAACATCTTCAATATTCTTTGCCATGATTCCAATCTTGTCAAGGCTGTTTGCATAGTCCATCAGCCCGTATCTTGAGAATAACCCATATGTCGGGCACAGTCCAACAACGCCGCAGAAAGATGCAGGATTTACTATGGAGCCGCCAGTTGATTCAGCAATTGAAACATGCGGGTGCTTTGTAATTGCTGTAAAGCCTGCGCAGCCGCCAGAAGAGCCGCCCGTAACTCGCTCCCGGTCAAGCGGGTTTCTTGGCATTTTTTTTCCAATCCCGGCATTCATGCTAAAGCCGCCAAATCCAAATTCATCCTGGCTCGTCTTTCCTATGATTATTGCCCCTTCTTTCTTTAATCTTGCAACAACAGTGGCATCAAACAATGGTTTATACCCTTCCAGTATTTTTGAATAAGCAGTGCTTTCAACGCCCTTGACGCATATGCTGTCTTTTACAGAAACCGGCAGGCCAAGCAGATTCATCTCTTTTGATTTTGCATTTTTCTTCAGATTTTCAGCCTGTTCAATTGCTTCTTTTTCAGAAACAACAGCAAAATAATTGTATTCCTTGCTTGCTTCATTTGCTTCTTTTAATATTAATTTTGTGTTTTCAACTATGTCAATCTTGTTTTCTTTAACATTCTTGATAAATTCTTCAGCTTTCATAATGCCCTTGGCCCCTTGAAGTAATTGTCTTTCTTGTGATTTGTGTTTGACAATGCCTCTTCTGGCTTCAATGATTCCTTTATTTTATCTTCCCTCATGACATTCTTTAGCTCAATTGGGTGAAAGCTCGGCTTTACATTTTCCGTATTCAGCTTGTTTAACTTGGCAAAGTTATCAAGAATCTCCTTCAGCTCTGGAACGAACTTGCCTATTTCTCCCTCTGTCAGCTTCAGCCTTGCATTTGCTGCCACTCTTTTTATCAGTTCCTTGCTGACTTCCATGATTATTTTTTTGCCTCGCTGATTTTTATGTTCAATTCTTTCAGGAATTCGGGAGTCCATTCTTGAGGGGAGCTGTCCATCGGGCTTTCTCCAGCCTTTGTTTTTGGAAATGCTATAACCTCCCTTATGTCATTTATGCCGCATAATAAAGCGCATAATCTGTCAAAGCCCAGGGCAATCCCTCCATGTGGCGGGGCTCCATAACGGAAAGCGTTAAGCAGGAAATCAAATCTTTTCTCAGCCTGCTCATAAGACAAGCCAGTAACAGCAAGTGTTTTAGTCTGTATATCTCTTCTATTTATTCTTATAGAGCCTCCGCCTATCTCAATTCCATTCAATACAATATCATAAGCTTTAGCTCTTACCTTTCCTGGATCTTTGTCCAATAAAGCAATATCTTCATCAAGCGGAGATGTAAAAATATGGTGCCTTGCCTGCCAGAATCCTGTGTCTTCATTGATTTCATACAATGGAAAATCAGTAACCCAGCAAAACTTGAAGTCATCCGGCCTTGTCAAATTCAATTTATGCCCTATGAACAACCTGACCTGCCCAAGCCCGTTTGCAGCTCTCTCAAATTCATCTGCGGCGAATAATAATAAATCATTTTCTTTTGCATCAGTTGCCTTTATGAAGTCTTTTTGAATGTCGTCAGAAATGTACTTTGTTATTGAGCTTTCTAGCTTATTATTTTTTACAACTTTAGCCCAGGCCAATCCGGGAAGCTTGTATGTTTTGGCAACTTCTATTAATTCGTCAATGTCTTTTCTTGAAAATTTAGCGCAATCCTTTGCATTCAGGCAGAAAACAGTTCCGTCTTTTTTCTTCAAGGCAGTTGCAAACACTGAAAATTCTGATTTTTTTGCTATGCTGCTTACATCTTTCAGATCTAATCCAAACCTCAGGTCAGGCTTGTCACTTCCATATCTTGACATTGCCTCATAGAATGAATACCTGATAAAAGGTGTTTTTATGTCAACATTTATCACCTTCTTCATCATGTTTTTTAATAATCCCTCAATCAATTCATATATGTCTTCCCGATCAATAAAAGACATTTCGAGGTCTATCTGGGTAAATTCTGGCTGTCTGTCTGCCCTCAAGTCTTCATCTCTCATACACCTTGCCAGTTGGAAATACCTGTCACAGCCAGCAACCATCAAAAGCTGCTTGTATGTCTGAGGTGATTCAGGCAGCGCATAAAATTTTCCAGCATGAACTCTTGAGGGGACCTTGAACACTCTTGCGCCACCTGGAGTTGTTTTTACAAGCATTGGCGTTTCAATCTCCATAAAATCCTGCCCACTCAAATATTCTCTTGCTGCCTGCGCTGCCTTGTGCCTTAATAACAGCCTGTTTTGCATTATTGGCTTTCTTAAGTCAAGATACCGGTATTTTAAGCGCAAATCTTCATTGGCTTCTATTCTGTCATCAACTTCAAAAGGAGGAACATCTGATTCATTTAATGTATGGAGTGAGCTGATGTAAACTTCAATTGAGCCAGTTTTAAGCTTTGTATTTTCCATGCCAGCTTTTCTTTTTTTCACAACACCTTCAACCTTTATCACATATTCCCTTCCAAGATGCTCTGCTTCCTTGAAGTCCTTGCAGCTTGGCTCAAAAACAATCTGCGTCAATCCATACCTGTCGCGCAAATCTATAAAAATCAATCCGCCATGATCTCTTCTGGAAGTTACCCATCCGCATAATAAAACATTTTTTCCTGCATCTTTTGCTGTCAGTTCACCGCATGTGTGGGTTCTTAATTTTGTTTTCATTTTAACCTTCATTTCCTATGGAAAATTTTTTGCACGACGTACCCC